>NZ_JBKXLD010000003.1:5964-51324 GCF_047010065.1 Allobaculum sp. | reverse complement strand
CGAACTCGACTTTTATTCGGGCGATACGCTCAAGGGCATTTCCATTGGCCTGGCCGTCTCCGATGCGGTGACGCAGGATGGTCAGCGCATTGAAATCGCCCCGGAGAAAATGGAAAACTTTCTTACCCAGACGGGAACGAAAATCGTGTCCTATTTGCGCGAGCGCTTTAACGAGATTTCACCCGATGTGCCGATTTTCATCGCGGCTTACCAGCTCAACACCGATGAAAACAGCCACTCCAAGGGCGGCTATATTTTCACCGAATACTTCCGCGGCCAGAACTCGCAGGTCAATACCCTTCACGAAGAGTATCTGATCGTTCCATCCAGTCAGTTCAGCCAGGCCCATCCGGAAATGGCGCAGGAATTTGAAACGTTCCGCCAGCAGGTCATGTCGATTTTGTCCGACGCGACGTATACGACCGGCGAAGCCAAGGTGCAGGACGGCACCATCGTGCGGCTGACGATTCATATCACGGCCCACGGAAAGACGGTCAGCGAGATTCTCGCGGTCATTCAGTCCGTGCGCGAAGATCTTTCGGCGTTTACCGATACGACGTGCACGTATAAAGTGATTATCGAAAACAACAGCGACGTCTGCGCTCTGCTCGAACGCGCACCCGATTCGAAGAGCGTCAAGGTCATGAGCATTTACTAAGACAGAAACGAGAGGCTTCTGCTTTTCGGATCCGGCGGCTTTAAAAGCCCTTTGAATCCAGCGAAACGTACAGGCCGCTCGTTTTCAGCCGGTTTTCCGGCCAGATAAACAGAACAGCACAGAAAGAAAGGAAACCGATGGAAAAATTTTCAACCGAATATTTTCGCAAACTGGCCTCGGATCTGAAATTTGATCTGAGCGATGCGGAAATTGAAGAGCTTAAAAAGGACTTTCAGGCGGTGGAAGCCCAGGTTGAACTCTTCGAGAGTATCGACACCGAAGGGGTGGAACCGATGATTTATCCCTTTGAAGACGAAACCGTATTTTTACGGGAAGATACCGTATGCGATGTGCTCTCCCGCGAGGAAGCACTTGAGAACGTGCCGGATGTACGCATGGGACACGTTCATGTTCCAAAGGTGGTGAAATAAATGAAAACCCGTCTGACTCCAAACGAATCCGCAGCCCAGATTGAGGCGCTCCAGCCGACGCTGAACGCGGCGGTCACCATCGTAAGCGAACCGCAGGAAAAACCCGTTCAGGGCCTTCTTTCTGGCATTCCGGTTGTCCTCAAGGACAACGTCAGCACAAAAGGCATCCGTACGACCGCCAGCTCGAAAATTCTCGACAACTACGTGCCGGTCTACGATGCCACGATCGTTGAAAAACTGAAAAACGCTGGCGCCGTCATCGTCGCCAAGTCCAGCATGGATGAACTCGGCATGGGCGGGACCAACCGCAACGCATCGACCGGTCCGGCCTGCAACCCGTGGAATCCCGCCCACATTACCGGCGGTTCTTCCGGCGGAAGTGCGGCCCTGATGGCTGCCGGCTGCGCGCCCCTTGCCATCGGTACCGATACCGGCGACTCCATCCGTAAGCCGGCTGCCTTCTGCGGTGTCGTCGGCTTCAAACCGACCTATGGACGCATTTCCCGCTACGGCATCATTCCGTATGCCTCTTCGCTCGATACCGTCGGCTTCTTTACCCGCACTATCGAAGACGCGGCCGAAGCGCTCGAAGTGCTCGCCGGCCGCGACGATCATGACATGACCAGCTCCTTTCTGCCGGTCGAACACTATAAAGAAAATCTCAATCCGGATTTAAAGGGCAAGCGAATCGGTATTTTCCGTACCGTCAGCGATCGCATCGCCCGCCCGGAACTGAAAAAGGATTTTGACGAACTCGTTGAAAAAATTCAGGCAGCTGGTGCAGAAGCTGTGGATCTGTATATGGATGAAAAGCTGATGAATCTCATCGCGCCCGTATACAAGACGATTGCCAACGCCGAAGCGACGGCCAACCATTCCAACCTGGACGGCATCCGCTTTGGTGTGCGCAAGCCGGGTGGATCGGTCGAAGAAGTCATGACCAATTCCCGTACCGCCGGTTTCTCAAGCTACGTGCGCGCCCGTTTTGTGATCGGCTCCTACACCCTTTTTGAAGAAAACCAGGACCGCCTGTTCCGCAAGGCGCAGAAAATCCGCCGTCTGCTCGTCGACGCCTGGAAAGAACTGTTCGACTCGTGCGACGTGCTGCTTGCCCCGGCCGCACCGGATACCGCGCCGCTCATTGAAGAAAGCAGCGATGTCCGCTTTGGCAAGGACCGCTTCGAAGAAGAGCATATGCAGCTGGCCAACTTCTCCGGCTATCCGTCTTTGACGATGCCGCTTTCTCTGGCCGATAACGGTCTGCCGTTTGGCATTAACCTGAACGCCCCTGCCTTCCAGGAACAGGAACTTCTGGATGTGGCCGCTGCGCTCGAGAAAATCATTGACTTTAAGGAGGAACCGGCATGCCGCGTGAAGTAACCATTGGAATTGAAATCCATTGCGAGCTGAAAACAAAAACGAAAATGTTTTCCGGAGCGCTGGTAGCCTTCGGCGATCCGGCCAATACCAACACTTCGGTCATCGACCTCGGTCATCCGGGAACGCTGCCCTGCGTCAACAAGGAAGCGGTCCGCCTGGCTATTAAAGCGTGCACCGGTCTGCACTGCACGATCGACCCGCTCGTCAAATTCGACCGGAAAAACTACTACTACTCCGATCTGCCCAAAGGCTTCCAGATCACCCAGCAGTTCCACCCGATCGGCAAGGACGGCTATGTGCTCATCCAGACCGATGAAGGGGAAAAGAAAGTGCGCATCGAGCGCATTCACATGGAAGAAGATACGGCCAAGCAGTTCCATAAGGACACCGGCACGTACATCGACTTCAACCGCGCCGGCACGCCGCTTGTCGAAATCGTTTCCCGACCGGATATGCATTCCGCAGCCGAAGCGGCTGCATATGTCGAAGCGCTGCGCCGCACGCTCTTCTATCTGAACGTTTCCGACGTCAAGATGGAAGAAGGTTCCATGCGCTGCGACATTAACATTTCGCTTTCCGACGATCCCGAAAAACTCGGAACGAAAGTCGAAATCAAAAACCTGAACTCGATCGCCAACGTGCAGAAAGCCGTTCAGGCGGAAATCGAACGCCAGAACGCTGCGCTGGATGCCGGCGAAGAAATCGTACAGTCCACCCGCCGCTACGATGAGCCGACCAAATCGACCGTGCTCATGCGTAAAAAAGAAGGCAATGTCGACTACAAGTACTTCCCGGAACCGAACATTTTCCCGATCCGTCTTGATGAAAAGTGGATCGAGGAAATCCAGAACTCGCTCGAAGAACTGCCCGAACAGCGCCTCGAACGCTTTAAAAAGCAGTTTGGCCTCAACGATTACGACGCGTCCGTTCTCGTCAACGACCGCGATATGGCCGACTTCTACGAATCCGTGATGGCTGATGCAAAAGACGCCAAGAAGGCCGCCAACTGGGTCATCGGCGATCTGAGCGCCTGGCTCAATAAAAACGGCCTGAACTTTACGAAAAATCCGGCTTCCGCCAAGGCGATCGCCCGTCTGGTCAACCTCATCGAAGAGGGTACCATTTCCGGCAAGCAGGGCAAGGAAGTCTTTGAAGACGTCATGCAGGGCGCCGATCCGGATCAGGTGATCAAGGACAAAGGCATGCAGCAGATGTCCGATGACGGCGCGCTGCTCGAGCTGATCAACACCGTACTCGATCAGAACCCGAAATCGATCGAAGACTTCAAGAACGGCAAAAACCGTGCTGTCGGCTTTCTCATGGGTCAGGTCATGAAGGCGTCCAAAGGCCAGGCCAACCCGAAAAAGGCCAACGGTCTGCTCGTTCAGGAACTGAACAAACGGTAAATTCTCCCTTTGAACAAAGGGAAAACCGGAGTTTTCTAACAGTTTGTTCACGCGGCCGGCCTCAGCCATCACAAAAGTCTTCGTGTGATATGATTGTGTTGGTTTTTGAGAGAGCTCAGAACCGGACACGAAAAAATACTGCTGCCTGAGGCAGCTGATGGAAATGAATTGGAGAGAACTATGCCCGATACACCTAAAAAAACGAAACGGGTCAGAAAGCCGAAAAAGGAGAAAGTCAAACAGGGCCACAAGCTCGTCTGGTTTACTCTGATCATCATTCTGATTCCGTTCCTCATTGTCGGTTACGTCCTGCTGACCAGTGCACAGGGCAACAACCACCCCGTTGAAGGAAATCGCTTTGGCGTCAACGACCTGCAGCCGCGCATTCAGGATTCGCAGATGAATGCCATTCAGGGCGATCTGCTTACGATCGGCGGCGTAGAAAGCGCCACGATCAATCTCGAATCCGCCACCCTGCGCGTCAACCTGAACATGGTCGACAATGCGGACAACGCGATTCTCGAAGAAGCGTGCCGCCAGGCGTACGACATCGTCAACAACTACCTGCCGATCGATACGTACTTCACGAATTCGGAAAACGGTAAAAACTACGATCTGGAAATTTCCGCTTACAACTACATCGTCGACGATCAGCATCCCGCCGACGGCTGGCACTTCACCAAGCTGCTGAAAACCGCGGCCGCCAGCGACTTTGTGGTGGATCACATTACCCAGCCGAAAAATCCGGAACTCGCCGAACAGGTGCGCAAGAAGGAAGCTCAGACGCCGCAGGCGCCTGCGCAGGATTCTGCAGCCGAACAGCCGGCCGAAGATCCCAACGCGCAGCAGGAAGCTCTGCCGGATGAAAATCTCGGCTACTACGACGAATACGGAAACTTCATTTACTACCAGTAGAACATTTGAAACAGACAGCCAGCCGGAATCCCCGGCTGGTTTTATTTTGGAGCAAGCTCGCAAACGAACGCGCTGACCCAATAGAAAGTCCGCGCAAAACGGGGAAAGCCGCCAGTTCAGCCGAAGCCATTGTCAAAGTTTACGAACAGGAAATGCAAAAGGAGAAAACGTCCGCACAGGTGCGGAACGCCTTCTCCTTTTTTCATTTAGAACGGAAATTTTGCGGCTGAGAAACACGAAAAAACGTGCCTGCATACGGGACGAATGTACAGAAAAAGTATCGTCAATTCGCAAAATCATGTGCAAAACGGGAAATAAATAGCGTCACGATCTCTTCCAGTCAACAGGCGTTTTAAAAGAGTTTGTGAAAAAAAAGAATTTGATTTTAAAAAATAAACGCTCAAAATGGAAACTAGGACGAAAGCGCTTACTGCAGGATCTGCGGCGCTTTCCCGCTAGAAAGGATTTTGGAAATTATGAAATACAGAAGATGGATGCAGGGAAGCCTGGCCATGGTTCTTTCCTGTTCCAGTCTGCTTTCCGCGATGCCGATTGCGGCTGCCGATACCGATACCGGTACATCGGATACGCGGGAGTGGACAGACAATCCAGGCGTCTTTCAGGTAAACCGGGAAAAGGCGCGCGCCACATTCTGGCGCTACGATTCAGCGGACCAGGCGCTGGCGCAAAACCCCGCTGCATCCAGCTATCATAAGCTGCTCAATGGAGACGACTGGAAATTTCACTGGGCCATCAATCCAGCCGGCCGGGCACAGGCGACGATTAACGGCTTTAATTCCGTCGACCTGGACGATTCTTCGTGGGATGACATCAGCGTTCCGCGCAGCTGGCAGACGTATGTGAAGGAGGACGGATCCTGGAAATACGATCCGGTCATCTACTCCAACCAGAACTATCCCTGGATCAGCATCGAAGGCCGCAAGGAGAAGGCGGGAACGGCGCCGGAACAGTACAATCCGGTCGGCACCTACCGCAAGCACTTTACGATTGATCCTTCCTGGAAAGACAAGGAAGTGTTCGCCAATTTCCAGGGTGTCGAATCCGCCATGTACCTCTGGGTAAACGGCACGTACATCGGCTATTCCGAAGACACGTTCTCCGCCAAGGGCTTTGACATTACCAAAGCGCTGAATTTTGAAGAGGGCGCGGACAACGTGATGACCGTTGAAGTGTACCGCTGGTGCGACGGCAGTTACATCGAAAACCAGGACATGCTTCGCCTGTCCGGCATTTTCCGCGACGTTTCCCTCGACGCCAAGGACAAAGTCGAAATCCGAGACTTCACCGCGCTGTCCAATACGTTTGTCAACGACAGCAAGGACGGAAAGCTCAGCATTGAAGCCGATCTGCGCCGCTTTGATACGACCGATCGCAATCTGAAGCTGAACGCCGTTTTATACGACGACAGGCAGAACAAAGTCGGCGAAGTCTCGACAGATGCCCTGCTGGATACCGAGGAAAAGACGGTTTCCATGGAAACGACGATCCCCAATGTCAAAAAGTGGAATGCCGAACATCCCAATCTGTATACGCTCGTTCTCTCGCTGAGTGAGGGCGAAACGACGCACGATCTGACCGCCATCAAAGTCGGCTTCCGCTCCGTGGAAGTGACCGATCGCGGTTCGACCGATGCCAGACTGCGCGTCAACGGCGAAGAAATTTATTTGTATGGCGTCAACCGCCACGAAAACAATCCGGCTACCGGCCGCTATCTGACTCGAGAAGAGATGGAAAAGGAAATCCTTCTCATGAAGTCGCTCAACATTAACGCGGTCCGCGCTTCCCATTATCCCAACGATCCCGTGTTCTACGATTTGTGCGACGAGTACGGTCTGTACGTCATGGACGAAGCCAACGTGGAAAGCCACAACGGCCGCAGCCAGTACGGCGTGCCGGGCGATTTGCCAGGCTACATTGAAGCGGCAGAAGACCGCGCCATCAGCATGGTCGAACGCGATAAAAACCACGCGTCCGTCATCATGTGGTCGCCAGGAAACGAAACCGGTGCCGGTCAGTCGCTCCAGAAAGAACTTGAATATTTCCATGACGCCGATCCTTCCCGCGTCATTCACTATCAGGGCTGGAACGCCAACGAGCTGGTTCAGGTCGAATCCAATATGTACCCCGAAATCAGCAAAATGCGCAGCAGCGACCGTCCGTACATCATGTGCGAATACCTGCACACGATGGGCAACTCGGGCGGCGGCATGATCGACTACTGGGAAAAGATCCGCTCCGTCGGCAACCTGCAGGGCGGCTTTATCTGGGACTGGGTCGACCAGAGCTTCAATACGCCGCTCATTCAGGACGGCAAGTGGGACGGCAAAACCACGTACTGGGGCTATGACGGCGACTGGAATACCGGCGATTACACCGCCTGGCGTTCGGGCAACTCCGACTTCTGCGTCAACGGCATCATCTCCCCTGACCGCACGCTTCAGCCGGAAGCCCAGGAAGTCAAACGCATTTATCAGGGCTTCCAGATGTCTCTCGATGAACAGGATGCGCACGTGATTCACCTGAGCAACGAGCTGATCGATACGAATACCGACGAGTATTCCTGCTCGTGGCAGCTGCTCAAAAACGGCAAAACCATCGAAAACGGAATCGTTGATAACGTCTCGATCGCGCCCAAAGCCGACGGCACCTTCCAGGTGAACTGGACGCAGCCGGACAGCCTGGACGATAAGGATGAGCTGCTGCTCAACATTTCCTTTACGTACAAGGAAGACACCGTCTGGGCGAAAGCCGGCGACGTGTACGCGGCTGCCCAGTTTGATGTCAGCCCGACCGGTCTGGCGGCAGGAAACCATGCCTTTGATCAGAGTGCGGACAACGCCTTTACGGACGCCGATCTTGAACAGAGCGAGACGGCGCTGACCGTTTCCAAAGGAAACTGGTCGGTCGGCTTTGATCTCGAACAGGGCGCACTGAACTCCTTTAAAGTGGACGGCAAGGAACTGATCGCCGCGCCGCTTGAACCCAACTACTGGCGTGCCTATACCGACAACGACAAAAAAGAAGGCGTCGACGGCGCCTGGAAAAACGCAAACAAAAACGCGCAGATTCACACGAGCGTCTCCAAAGGCGACAAGACGATTTATGTCACCGTCGAACGCATCCTGCCCGAAGCGAAAAACTCCAAGGATTCGATTACGTATTCCATTACCTCGAGCGGTGACGTCTTCGTGCAGAGCAGCCTTGCGCCGTCTGGCCAGATGGGCGAACTGCTGCGCGTCGGCAACCGTCTCGAACTCGATTCGTCGCTGGAAAACATGACGTGGTATGGCAACGGCAAGGAAGACTCCTACGCTGACCGCAAAACCGGATACGATGCCGGCATCTGGACGGATACGGTAGACAATCAGTTCGTCAGCTTCGTCTATCCGCAGGAAACCGGCAACAAGACCGACGTGCGCTGGATGGCGTTAACTGACAGTTCCGGCAAAGGTCTGCTCGTCGATGCGGACGAACATCTGCTTTCGATGTCCGCGCTGCACTACACGCAGGAAGATCTCGATCAGGCGGCGCATCCGTACGAACTGACGAAAAAGGATTCGACTGTACTGACGATCGACTACGCCCAGATGGGTCTCGGTACCGCCAGCTGCGGTCCGGCCACCTTAAGCAAATACCGTCTCGGAACGGATCATCCGTATACGTACAGCTATCATCTGCGTCCAGTATCTTCGAGCGATGACATCGAAGCCATTACCGGCGTTGACATCCCTGACGACACCGAACTCGTTACGGGCGTTACCATCGGCGATAAAACCGTCACCAACTGGAATTCCGCGATTTCTGCTTATACGTTTGAGCTGAATGCGGATCAGAGTGAAGTGCCGGAAGTCACGGTCGATCACGGCGAGGACGTCACCGTCGAAGTCGTGAAACCGGAAAGCGTTCCGGGAACGCTCCAGATTCACGCGAAGAAAACCAATGGCTACGAAAAGACGTACACGATCGAACTCAGCTGCTCGAGCGAGTACTACCTTTCGGACATCGGCTACGACGCCAGCCGTTCCTCTTCCGGCTACAACGGCATTCATGTCGATAAAAACAACAGCGGCAATCCGATCCGCCTGAAAGTCGACGGCGCCGAACAGCGCTTTGAAAAAGGCTTTGGCGTCAACTCGGATTCCTGGCTCTACTTTGACGTGTCGAATCTCGACATCGACCGTCTGCAGGGCTACGCGGGCATTGACCTCGAAAAGAACCGGACCCAGGACGGCTGCTACGCGGCCATTCTCGTGGACGGCGTCGAAGTCGCCCGAAGCAATCTGCTCAACCATAATCAGGACGCTTACTACTTCGATGTCGATGTGCATGGGGCAAAAGAAATCACCCTGTATGTCGACAAGAATGTCAAAAACGGACACGACATGCTTTCGTGGGGCGATATGAAGCTGACACGCCCGTCTTCCGACAAGCCGCAGACGGAATCCATCCGCCTCAAAGCCGGCGTCAGCGCCAAGCTCGATGGTACGAACAAGATTCTGTACAGCATTGCCCCGAAAACGACGTTCGCCCAGATTTGCGAAATGATCGATGTGGCCGAAGGCTGCACGCTCGAAATGGCGGAAGCCATGGGCGGCGAACAGAGCGAAGACGCTTCGGCCGGTACCGGCTACTGGCTGCGCCTGTTCAAGGACGGCAATAAGCTCGATGAACTGAAAATCGCCGTCAACGGCGATATCGACGGCTCCGCCGATTCGGCCGTAACCGAAGCCGATGTCACGCGCTTTGATTCGCTTCGCAAAGAAGAAAACCCGGACATTCTGTACGTCCGGGCTGCGGATTTAAACTTCAACAACCAGCTCGATGACGAAGACCTGGCCCTCTTAAAAGAACTGGGCGGTCTCAAGGATCCGGAAATTCCGGTCTCCTCCATCACGATGACCGGCATTCCCGAAACGCCGGCTGTCGGCGAAGCCTTTACGCTGGGCACCACGGTGGAACCGGAAAACGCAACAAATAAAGATGTCACATTCAGCACGGATCATCCGGAAATTCTTCACATCGGTACGGACGGCAAAGCCGTCTTCCTCAGGGAAGGCAGCGCGACGATTACCGCGACTGCCGCGGATGAATCGGGCGTTACAGCCGAAATGACGCTGAAAACCGCCAATGCGGATACGAAATACGATATCTGGTATTTAACGGGTGAAGGCGTCGAAGGCGCCATGGAAAAGGGCGAAGACTTCGATGTTCTGAACTTTGATGCCAACGCCAGCGAAAGCAGCTGGGGCGGCATTCACATTAACAAGGCCGATTCCGGCACCGCTGCATCGAGTGTAAATCTTTCTCTGCGTCTGGCCGGCAAGCCAGCTGTCTTTGACAAAGGTCTGTCTGCCAACGCGAATGCGAAAATTGTCTACGATCTGACTCAGCTGCCCAAAACGGACAAACCGCTGATCTTCCGTGCCTGGGTTGGCATCGACTATTTGAAGGACGGAAAGACCGGCCGCGATGGCGCGAAGTTTACGTTCTACAAAGACTCCATTTCCGATGAAAACGTACTGTACGATGCCAGCACGATCGTACAGGGCAAAGAAGGCAAATACGTTTCCTTTGATGTCACCGGTGTGAACACGCTGATTTTGTATGCGGACAAGGTCGGCAGCCAGAACGATGACTGCGTCGACTGGTGCGATGCAAAAATCGTCCGCGAACACGTTGACGTACCGGTACTCGATACGAAAGCGCTCAGCGAAGCGATGACGCAAATCGAAACGCTCGCAAAAGACGAAGACGCGAAGCTTTCTTCGGCATGGACGGCGTACTTGAACGAAGCTAGAGCTGCGGCGCAAAGCGCTCTCGATTCCGGCGCCTTCAAAACGCAGGAAGACGCGGATGCCAAGGCTGCTGAACTGAACGCCCTTCTCGATACAGCCAATATCGCATCCAAGGCGTTCCAGGTTCTCGATGCGAACAAAGCGATCGATCTGAGCTTGTATACCGATGAAACCGCGCAGGCATACACTGCCGCAAAACAGGCGCTTGAAGCCGAACTGGCCGCTCCGGCCACTGCGAAAAAAGCGCAGATTGCCAGCAAGCAAAACGCGTATGAAGATTCCAGAAAGGCTCTGGTCGCCAAACCAGTCCTCAATCTCGATGCACTCAACGCGCAGGTCAAGGCGCTTGGCGATTTCCTGAACGATTCGGATACGCAGCTCAGCGTTGCCTGGACATCGTATTTTGGAATGATTCATTCTCAGTTCATGGATCTGAGTGAAGACGATTTTGAAAGTCAGGAAGATGTCGATCAGGCTGCGGAAGGCCTTGTCAATCTGCTCGATCTCGTCAAAACCGCCAACGCAGCCTTCACGGCGCTCAACGCGAATAAGGATCTGGATCTGAGCCGCTATACCGAAGCCAGCGCCCAAGCGTATCGTGATGCCAGAACGGCCCTTGAGGCGGAACTGGAAAAACCGGAAGAAGCCAGCCAGACCGTCATCTCCGCGAAAAAAGACGTCTACGAAGCGGCTTATGCGGCGCTGAAAGAACGTCCATTAGTGAATACCACGCTTCTCGAACTTGTCATTCGCGCCGTCGAAGCCGCGGATTCCGACGCGTTTGTTTCGAGCGGATGGGATCGTCTTCAGACCGCTCTTGCTCCCGCAAAAGCGGCCATGACAGCGCAGTCGCAAAGTGAAATCGACGCGGCCGCAAAAGCGCTGAACAAAGCCTGGATGGACGTCCGCCGCAAACCGGACGCTTCGGCTTTGAAAAACCTGAAATAAAATTCTTTCTTGGCCCGGTTGAAACGCGTTTTGCGTAATACCAGAAACGAGAAAGTGCCGCTCTCTCAAGGCGGCAGCCCTCTGATTTCCGGCAGAATGTTCTGCCCAGAAGCCAGAGGGCTTTTTCTATGGGGCGAAGAGAACGTACGGCGAGAAAAAGACCAGAACTTTTACAGCCGGCATGAGCCGACTGCAGGTTCTGGTCTTGCATGAGAACTGGTGAGAAGGAAATCGTTTATCGCTTGGAAAAAAGCGGAAGAAAGAACCGTAAAGGGCAGGGAGCGCTTTAGAGAAGCTTGAGGACGGGCGAGAATTTCTCCAGCACGTACCAGGCGAGGGCAAGCAGGAAGACGGAATCGAATTTGGTTTTGAGAATGTCGTATTCCGCGGGCAAATGGCCGTTGTTTCGCTTGAGTCCGCCATAAAAGAACGCCATCAGATTCATCGCGCCCATGCGATCCGTCTGTAAAGTGGAGCCAAGAACAGCCGCCTGCGGATGCAGGGAGAAACTTTCCAGACGCCTCAGCATTTCCTTTGTGAAATCGCGCAAATGGTACTGACGGTAAAAATCCATACCGGCGACTGCAGCCAGACATTCGAGCAGAAGCCCAAACTGGTAGTGCTTCATATACTCGTTTTCCAGCGGCTGCAGCCTGCAGCCCATCAGCGTTTCGAGGCCTTCGATTAACATGCCGTTTTCGAGCTGAATGTGGTTTCGGTTGAGAATGTCGACGACCATACGGGAGAGAGAAGAGAAGATCAGCGCGTCGTCGGGATAAAAGGTGTAGACGTAGCCAGGCGCCAGATTCATCGTCTTCAGGGCTTCGAGCCGTCCCTGCATAATCTGATTGCGCAGAGTAGCCGTTCCAAAATTGAGAAAGCCCGCCAGCGGGACAATCGGGCGGATCAGCAGTTCCGTCTCGTCTTTTTCGTACACGAGATTGTCGCCGGGCTGGGCCAGCGAGACGAGCGTCATCTTTTTCGCGCCCAGTTCTTTGGCCACACGGCCTAACGACCAGTTGAGAAAACTGCCGTCGCCATAGTAGTCCCCATCAATATTCACGAGCGAATACGCCGGGAAATAGGCAGCCGAAGCCAGAACGGCCCGCTCCACTTTTTCGGGGGAAGTGAGTTCGTTTTTCGTAAAGATGCGCGCCTGGTTCTGGGTAACGTTGGCTGCCAGACACGCGAAGTTCAGACTGGATTTTTCAAAGGCGTCAAAGTCAAAGAGCGAGTGAAACACCTTGGAGAGGGTTTGTGTCGTCGGTCCGTTGTTCTGAAATGCCTTGACATAGGCATCAAAGCCTTTGTCGGCTTCGTCGGCTGCCTTGTGGCAGTCCGGAAAGGAAAACAGACCGTCGGCCAGACCGCTTGAAGGAAAGGAAGCAATCATCGACGAAAGATCGACTGGCTTATTCATCGCATACAGCGCGCCGACAATGGCGCCGATCGAAATGCCGGTGACCAGATCGTACGTTTTTTTCTGTTCCATCAGCGTCGTCAGAACGCCGATGGTATAACTGCCCCGGCTGCCTCCGCCGCCAAGGACTAATGCATGGGTATTGGAATTGTTCATACTCTCCATTTTAGGCGTGTAAAGAAAGGAGCACGTCCAAGAAGACCGTATCGATGTCCGGGTAAATCCGGATGGAAAAATCATGCGTTTCGATCGATGGGGACAGAGCGGTCAGGCTTTTGTCTGCGATCCAGGAGGGGAGCTGGAAGCGCGATGAGCGCTCAGAGCAGGCGGAGCCGTTTCCTTAAGAAGTGGCTGCAGCGCCAGGAGCATTTTCTGCGCGCAGTTTGAAATGCGCGCGAGGGAAGCGGGAAGCAGTTCTTTTCCCGAAAGCCAGGTGGCGATATAGGCAAAGGAATACTCGGAACAGTCGATGCCGCAGGCCATGCACACCACAAAGCTTACCGATTCGCTTTCCGTCTCCCGCAGTTCGGGCGACTGAAGCAGACGGTCGATGAGCGCCTGTTCTCTGGCATCCATTCGGCTGTGATCGCAGACGCCAAAATTGTGCAGAAGCGCGTGGGCGCATTCGTGGGTGAGCGTTTTAAACGCGTGGCGGGAGTTCAGCGTTTCGTTAATGCGAATGCGCTGCTCGTCATAGCGGCAGGTGCCGTTGACACCATGTTCGAGCGCGCAGCGTTCGATTTGAAAGCCGGTCAGCCTTTCGAGCAGCGGTATGGCCGGTTCGAACAAGTCGCATTCGCCTTCGAGCGTTCGGACCTGAGGCGGCGGGGGCAGCGGCTTGCCTTCGGTCTGGGAAATGTCGAAGACGGAAATGGAGCGAAAGCCGGTGCGGATTTCGATTTTCTCCTTTGCGGCGTCTTTTGTTTTGACTTTATAGGAATACGGGGCGAGAATGCGCAGACCTTTCTCCCCTTTTTTGACGTGCCGGCCAAATACGCGCTCCCACGTCTGAAAACCGGCCACCAGACTGGCCTGCGGACACTGTTTGTAGAGCAGCAGGGTATTGCGCATGGAATAGGACGGAAAGCGGGACATCGTTTTCAAATACTGGCGGTATTCATCGCCTTCGAGCAGCTGGGCAACGCCTTCATCGAGCAGGGCGAGCAGTTCTTCAATCGTTTTGTTTTTCATACATCCTCCAGAACCGATATACGAAAAAACGAACGATCCCGGGCAGATGTCAAACCGGACAACGATCCGATCGAGCCCGGTTTTGAAGGTCTGTACAAAACAAGTCTATTTTTTGTGCAAACCAGACGATAAACTGACAACGGTTGTGTCCAGATTGCACCGTTGACAGGGTATGGACAAAAGAAAACCAGACCGGGACTGTATAAAGCGGGCCGTCTGGTTTGGAACCGATTCACGAAAGAGAAAAAGGGGAAAACAATGAATCGATCCGGCAGGAAAAGAAAAATGCGCAGCGCGCTGGCGCTGCTGTGCGCCTGTACGATCAGCGCGCAGAGTTTCAGTTCGAGCGTCCTGACGCTGCAGGCAAAGGAAGATCCGGCTGTTCAGGAAGAAAGCAGGACGCCAAAGCCGATGCCCTCTATGCCCGAGCGGCCCGAAGAAACCACGGATTCCGAAGAAAGCGCAGAACAGGATCTTGCGCCCGAAGCCAGGGAAAGTGCGACGTCAGAAGAAGATTCACCCGAAAAGGCCGATCAAAAAGGGGACAGCGCCGACGCAGACTCATCCAGTGCAGTCCTGAAGACCGACGCCCAGACCGACTGGACGTGGCTCACCTCCCAAAAGGAAGGCCGCGTTCTGTATCGTCTGTACAATCCCAGCAGCGGTGAACATTTTTACACCGGTTCAGCGAATGAGCGGAATGTGCTGATTTCCTCCGGCTGGAAAGACGAAGATACCGCCTGGAGTACGCCTGTGGAAGATGGCGAACCGGTGTACCGGCTGTACAATCCCAACGCCTCCGATCATCACTACACGAAAAGCGAAAACGAGAGAAACGGTCTGGTTCAGGCGGGCTGGAAAGATGAGGGAATCGCCTTTTATTCGGAAAGCGAATACGGCCGTACGGTGTATCGTCTGTACAATCCCAACGCCCGATCCGGATCGCATCACTATACGCTCTCACTCAAGGAGCGCAATGCGCTGATCCAGGCGGGCTGGAAAGCGGAAGGCACCGCTTTTTTCGCGATCAGCGATTACGATTTCGCGCAAAACGATAACGGGGAAATCCACGGCTTTGATTCAGATCAGAACGAACTCAAAGGCCGTGTCGGAATTTACGACGACTGGTATGAATTCGATGAAACCGGCGTTCTTCAAACCGGATGGATCGAAGAAAACGGACAGCCCGATAGGTATTCCATGCCCGACGGCCGTCAGCTTCTCGGCTTTGCGCAAGTTGAGAACGATCGCTATTTCTTCGATCTCGAAACCGGTTCGATGCACCGAAATACTCTGGAACAGGATGAAAACGGCAGCGAGTTCTGGTTTGACGAAAACGGCCGGGCCGTTTCGGGACGCGTCTTTGTCTATCCAAAAGTCGGTCAGGCAAATGCGGAAGGCATTGTCTGGAATACGTACGGCTGGAATGAAAATCCAGTCCGGCACAGTCTTCTGCGCCGCAGACAGGAACTCGAGGCGTATCGCGAAAATCCGGAGGTTCTCGTACAGTGGAATGAAACCTGCAGCAATACGCTGATTCAGGACGCGATTGCCGAATACGAAATTGTCCAGAACGCGCTGAAAAAACAGGAGCACGTATCCGTTTCTTCGGTTTACAATCCGAACAGCGGCGAACACTCTTACACCGCCGACCTGCAGGAAATCGCAGGCCTGGTCAAGCAGGGCTGGAAAGATGAGGGCGTGCGCTTTTTGCAGCCGGTCTCTTCGAATACACCCGTGTATCGTCTGTATCAGAGCGCGAATGGCGAGCATCACTATACGTGCAGTCCAAACGAGCGGCAGGCGCTCCTTTCGATGGGCTGGAAAGATGAAAACATCGCCTTTTATTCCGCTGAAATCAATCAGCAGCCCGTGCTGCGGCTCTACAATCCCAACGCGAAAACCGGCTCGCATCATTTCACGCTCGATCGAAGGGAAAAAGAGCGGCTGGTGGAATTTGGCTGGGAAGAAGAAAACGGCAGCTGGAACGCGCTCAATCTGTATTCGTTTGTGAAGGATCCAGACGATCCGTCTTTCATTACCGCCTTTGATCCCGACGATCAGCCACTGTATGGCTTTACTTCGATTTTTGGGGATCGCTATTGCTTTGACGAAAGCCAGGGAGGACGCATGCTTACCGGCGAACAGACGTTAACCTTGAACGGTCAGGTCCATGAATTTCAGTTTGGATCGGATGGAAAAATGGTGACTGG
Organism: Allobaculum sp.; assembly: GCF_047010065.1. Taxonomy (NCBI): domain Bacteria; kingdom Bacillati; phylum Bacillota; class Erysipelotrichia; order Erysipelotrichales; family Erysipelotrichaceae; genus Allobaculum; species Allobaculum sp. The sequence continues at coordinate 34,946 of NZ_JBKXLD010000003.1, read as the reverse complement.
CGAAGTGCAGAAAAGCGGCGGAATCGCTTTTTATGATCTCAGTGACGGCCACCGTGTGAAAAATTCCTTTGTGCAGTACGGAAATCCGAAAAAGGTTTGCTGGTACGACGAAAACGGCTGGCGCGTTTCCGGACGCAGAAACATCAAGGGCCATATGTGCCGCTTTGATGACGCGACGGGTGCACTGATGCCCGACTTTGAAGATCTCCAGCGCCAAATCGAGCAGACGATTGCGAACAGTTCCGCACGAAACGCTGAAATTTCCTTTGCGGTTCGCGTGCCCGGACGAGATGGAAAAATTGTGGTGAATTCTCATTCCCAGCAGTCGGCAAGCGTCATGAAGATGTTTGTGATGGGCGCCATTTTTGAAAACTACGAACGATACGCCGCGTTTGCGACGCCGATGCGCCTCGAACAGCAGCTTTCGGTCATGATTTCCGTTTCCAGCAACGATGCCTGGGTGTATCTGGTGAGTGTCCTGGGCGGCGGCAGCTATTCGGCCGGCATTCAGGTGCTCAACGCCTGGAACCGGGCGCACGGCTACAGTGACACGTACATGTCAGGCCGTCCGTACGGCAACTTCACTTCGGCCAAAGACGCCTCGCAGATGTTATGCGATATTCAGGAAGGCCGTCTGAAAAACTCCAGACGCATGAAAGCCCTGCTGCAGACACAGGCTGTCCCCGGCCGTCTGCTCAACGGCATTCCCTCCGAAGCGAGAACTGCCAACAAGCCGGGCTGGCTCGATTTCTGCCAGAACGATACGGTGCTTGTTGACGCACCCTTTGGCACATACGTGATTACAATGCTCTGCGACGATCTGCCAAGTGCCGCTTCCGGTCAGAATCTGATGGGACAGTTTTCTCTTATGGTGTATGCCTGGATGAAGGCGAACATGAATCTCGGCCAGTCCATTCCTGACTGGGCGTAAAAGCCAGCCGACAGGTCCTGGAAACCCAATCTGCGTACAGAACGACATCAAGGAACAAGAAATGGACAGACGCGCAGGAAATGAATAGAGTTCCTATATATGCGTATATGTTCGTTGTATACAAAATATGATTGGTTAGATGGATAAACAAAGCAAGCGGTACAAAAAACAATCCGCATCCATGTTTATGGTCAGCGTGCATACTAAAGAAAAAAGCCCGATGGAGATCCATCGGGTTTTGCTTCGGCAAAATATTGACGAAAAGAGAAGAAATCAATCCGACACCGATAAGAAAAGGGGGATATATCTTGTCAAAACGATTTCTTCTGTCGATCGCTCTGTGCTCAGCGCTTGGCCTGAGTGCCACGCCGGCGCTGCTTGTCTGGGCTGACGAAGCGATGCATGAAAGCACGCAGGCTACCGCATCCGATCCGCAAACCATGCCGGAAAGCACATCGGAAACGGCGTCCGGTCCAGAATCAATTCTGGACAGCGAGCAGGAAATGACGTTCGATCCCGAAACAATTGTCAGTTCGCTTTTTCTGATCATAAGAAAGGCCCCCTTTCTGTATTTTTTATAACAGAAAGACGGCCTGTTTTCTGCTTTAAATGGTATTATCTACCGCAATTACCTTAAAGTCGGCAACAATGGCCTACCCTGGGTAAACCAGCGTCTCCGCAAACCAGAGCCCGGCAGGGCAGAGAGCCAGTCTGAAAGTGAGCCAGCCAGCCAAAGTGCCGGTTCGATCGGGAGCGGACCTTACAAAAAAAGCCTGCCGCCAAAGGGCGACAGGCCAGCTTCCAGCCGGGACAGGAAAGATCCCAGTCGAAAGAAAGACAATTCAAATAAGAAGCAGGAAGCTTCAAGAGAAAGCGGGAAAGCGCAGTGCGATGGATTTCCGTCAGGAAAACGGATTAGTCCATTTCGAGTGCGCCGGTGTACAGCTGGTAGTACACGCCTTTTTTGGCGAGCAGGCTTTCGTGGTTTCCGCGTTCGATGATGCGTCCCTGATCGAGAACCATGATCGCGTCGGAGTTCATGATCGTGGACAGACGGTGCGCGATAACGAAAACCGTACGGCCTTTCATTAGCTCGTCCATGCCGTTCTGAACAAGACGTTCGGTACGGGTATCGATCGAGCTGGTCGCTTCATCGAGAATCAGAACCGGCGGGTTGGCGACGGCAGCACGGGCAATGGCGAGCAACTGGCGCTGACCCTGAGAAAGGGAATCGCCGTTGGCGTGAATGTACGTCTGGTAGCCGTTTTCGAGATGGTTGATGAACGAATCGGCGTTGGCCAGTTTGGCGGCGGCGATGCATTCTTCATCGCTCGCGTCAAGCTTGCCAAAGCGGATGTTGTCCATGATCGTTCCGGAAAACAGCTGCGTATCCTGCAGAACGATGCCAAGGGAGCGGCGGAGGTCCGGCTTTTCGATCAGTTCGATGTTGATGCCGTCGTACGTGATCGTTCCCTGATTGATGTCGTAGAAGCGGTTGATCAGGTTGGTGATCGTTGTCTTGCCGGCGCCGGTCGCACCGACAAAGGCGATTTTCTGACCGGCATGCGCGTAAAGCGAAATGTCGTGCAGAACGGTTTTTTCCGGAGTGTAGCCGAAGGTGACATCGTCGAAGATGACGTCGCCCTTCATTTCCACGAGCTGGTAGCCGCCGTTTTTACGCGGGTGCTTCCAGCACCAGTGGCCGGTATATTCCTTGCATTCCTGCCACTTGCCGTCGACTTTTTTCGCACGGACGAGGGTAACGACACCGTGGTCGGTTTCGGAAGGCTCATCCATCAGTTCGAAAATACGGGATGCGCCGGCCTGTGCCATAACCACAGAGTTGATCTGCTGGGAAATCTGGGTAATCGGGTTGTTGAAGGAACGGTTCAGCGTCAGCATCGCCGAAATGGTACCGAGCGTCATACCGAACATGCCGTTGATGGCGAAGTAGGATCCGGCCAGTGCACAGGCAACATAGGAGATGTAGCTGATGTTGGCGCAGATCGGCATCAGAATGTTGGCGAAGGTGTTCGCGTTGGTCGATGCCTGACAGAGATCGTCGTTGATCTTCTCGAAGTCGTTTACGACCTGCTTTTCGTGGGAGAACACTTTGACAACGCGGGCGCCCTCGATCATTTCCTCGATATAGCCGTTGGCTTTACCAAGCTGCACCTGCTGCTCGCGGAAGTAGCGGCCCGAAGAGCGGGTGATGATACGGGCAACGAGCATCATGCCGACCGAGAAGAGAACCGTCAGCAGAGCGAGTACCCAGGAAAGACGGATCATGGAAATAAGAACCATGAGAATCGTCATGCCCGAGGAGAACACCTGCGGCAGCGACTGAGAAATGAGCTGCCGCAGCGTATCGGTATCGTTGGTGTATACCGACATGATGTCGCCGTGCGCATGCGTATCGAAATAGCGAATCGGCAGCGACTGCATGTGCCTGAACAGATCTTCACGCACATTATTCAGGGTGCCAAGGCTGACTTTGACCATCATGCGGTTCCATGTGTAGGTGGCAGCGACGCCAAGCAGATAAATCATGGCCAGCTGACTCAGCGCCATCGTCAGCGGGGTGAAGTCCTTCGATCCGCTCTGGACCATCGGGAGAATGTAGTCGTCAATGAGCGGCTGCTGGAACGTGCTGCCGTATACGTTGACTAAGGAAGAGCAGAGAATAAGCACAGCGATGATGATCAGCTGCCATTTGTAGCTTTTCCAGATCATCGCCATGATGCGTTTGAGTCCGTTGAGATTTTTTGGACGTCCGTGCGCTGCGTTACTTTGCGGTCTCATCGGTGCCGGCATCGTCTGCGCCTCCTTTCTGCTGGGCCTGCCAGGTCGTGCGGTAAATTTCGCTCGACTTCAGCAGTTCTTCATGCGTACCGGAATCCACAAGGTGGCCTCGATCGAGAACCAGAATGCGGTCCGCATCCTGAATGGAGGATACGCGCTGGGAAATAATAATTTTTGTGGTATTTGGAATTTTGGTGCGGAAGGCTTCACGGATGAGCGCGTCGGTTTTCGTATCGACCGCGGACGTGGAGTCGTCCAGAATGAGGATTTTTGGCTTTTTGAGCAGAGCACGGGCAATCGTCAGACGCTGACGCTGACCGCCGGATACGTTGGTACCGCCCTGTTCAATGTACGTGTCGTAGCCGTGCGGCATACGGGAGATGAAGTCATCGGCCTGGGCAAGCTTGCATGCTTCGACGATTTCTTCATCGGTCGCGTTTTCATCGCCCCAGCGCATGTTTTCCTTGATCGTGCCGGAAAACAGTACGTTTTTCTGCAGGACCATGGAAACCGAGTCACGCAGCGTTTTCAGATCGTATTCACGAACGTCCCTGCCGCCGACTTTAACGGAACCTTTCGTAACGTCATACAGACGCGGAATCAGGCTGACGAGCGACGACTTGGACGAACCGGTCGCACCGAGAATGCCGACGGTCTGGCCGGACGGAATATTGAAGTTAATGTCGCGCAGCACGTAGTGGCCGTCGACCTGTTCGGCATAGTTGAAGTAAACGTGATCGAATTCGACCGAACCGTCCTTAACTTCTTTAATGCCGTCCCTGGGGGATTCGAGGTAGGAAACCTGGTTGATGACTTCCACAATACGCTTGGCCGAAGCCGTCGACATCGTAACCATGACGAGGATCATCGAGAACATCATCAGGGACATGAGCAGGTTCATGATGTAGGTAAACAGAGACATCAGCGTACCGTCCATCATGGTCCCGTTGACGATCTGGTGCGCGCCGACGAAGCTGACGATCAGCACGCAGGCATACATGGCCAGCTGTACGAACGGCTGGTTGAGAATCATCATCAGTTCGGCCGTACGGTTGACGGAGTAGATGTTCTGGCTGCGCTTGTTGAAACGCTGAATTTCGTAGTCTTCGCGAACGAATGACTTGACTGGACGGATGCCCGTGATGTTTTCCTGAATTTCTTCGTTCAGGTTGTCGTACATCTTGAACATCTTGTTGAAGACCGGACCGGCGCGCTTGATCAGAATGCTGACCGCGATGGCGAGCAGGACAATGACCAGAAGCATGTACCAGCCGATTTCCGCGGAGAGATAGAACACCATGAACAGCGCCATGAAAAAGTTGAGCGGCGCACGGACCGCGATGCGGATGATCATCTGGAAGGCCATCTGTACGTTAGAAACGTCGGTGGTCAGACGGGTAATCAGGCCGCCGGTAGAATACTCGTCAATATTGGAAAACGAGAAGTTCTGAATGTTGCGGAATTCCGCGTCGCGCAGGTTTTTGGCAAAACCGGCGGAAGCGACGGCTGCGTATTTGCCGGAAAGGCCGCCTGTGATCAGCGCGCCCACGGCACACAGCAGCATGAGCAGGCCATAGTTCCAGACCACGGCCATATCGCCGGTGTTTACGCCTTCGTTGACCATCTTGGACATCAGAAACGGAATCAGAATGTCGAGGACAACTTCGATCGCAACCAGAATCGGCGTCAGAATGGTTTCGCGCTTATACTGCTTAATTTGTTTGCATAAAGTTGAAATCAAATTGGATTTCCTCCTTTCCTGTCAGGTTGTAAAAAATCTGCGTGAGTACACGCTTGACGGTATCCAGATCTTCTGGATCGATCCCCGCAAACATTTCGGAGCGCTTCTTGTTGAGCGCACCGGATATGCGGCCGACCAGATCGCGCGCCTCATCCGTAATCGTGATGTAGCGGATGCGCCGGTCGGAACGCGACGTGTGGCGCTCGATCAGGTTCTTGCTTTCAAGACGGCTGAGCATCGAAGAAACCGTCGGGTTGGAAATCTGGAAAAAGGATTCCAGATCCCGCTGGTTTATCTGAACGTCCTCCTCCTGCCGGCAGCTTAAAAACAGCAGCGTATCAAACTGCGCCTTGGTCAGACCGTACGATTTGAGCGTGGCGTTAAACTCCTTCTTCAGCTGGTTGCTCAGGATCTTGAGCAGAAACTGGACCTGCTGGGTATTTTCCTCCATCCTGTAATCCTCCTTTCCTTCCTTTCCTGAATAAACTGTACCTGTATACTCGCTGTATGCTGGATCGATTCTTCCCTGAATTTTTCCAGGAGAAACCGGAAGAAATCCAGAGATATTTCGGCTCGTTCCAGAGGAATGGGCTTCGAATCCGGCACGGCGTATAGAAATATAGCCGCCTAACAGATAGCAGGCTATAAGATAGGCGGCTAAATATTATTTCATGACAGGGGCGCTGTCAACATTTCTGAACGGGGATTTTCGACTTTCTTTTTCGCGTTATGACCACCCGAAAACGGGAGGAAAAACCGCGTAAAACCTGCGGGGGAAAGGGGTCGGATTTTCCCGGAAAAGCCAGGAAAAATCAGCGGAAAATCGAGCCAGTAAAACGAGCCAGTAAAAAATGAAAAACAGGAATACACGATAACAAAATTTAACCGGAATAGACAGAAATTACTCCTGATGAAACGCACGGATCGAGGTCGAAACCGACACCTCCAGGCAGACCAGGGAGAGTTCGAAGAAGGGAGTAAAAAAACTGGTCCGCCATGATGAGCGCAGTCATGAACGCGAGCCGCTTTCCCACAGTCTCTCCATCACGGCTGGCGATTTGACGTTTTTTCCTCAGGTGCGTAGCTCACGAACATGAGGAAAGCCCAGGGATTCGCAGCCTGAGTCCTCTGCCTCTTCCTGTTGAAGAAAATCGTCGTGCGGCAGCTTTTTCTTTTCGGATATCTGGCTGCTTCTGACGAAGGAAAAACAGGAGGCCGAAACAGAATCCAGCACCCAAAAAACCACGGGAAAGCCAGATAAAAGAAAAGGTCCTGTCCTGCCTGTGATTTTCGCCAGCGAAGAGGAATACCAGACGTGACCTCATGCTTCGTTCCGGCTTTCAGTTCGGATCATGGAGGCTTCGTAAAGAGCCAGGAGATACAACAGACCCAAAAGACCCAGAAGATAAAGCCATATCTTTAAAAGCTCAATCTTTAGAAGTTCAAAAGATTCAGAAGGAAACGAGAGACCAGACATAAATCAGCGGACAGCGGTAAGCTCGACGAACGCAAGCCGGAAAAAACGGCTGGCTGTAACAAAGCAGTCTTCTAACCCAGCATCGGTTAATTGAAGATCCTGTATTCAAAAAGCCCATATGAAAATCAATATATAAAAAAATAGGAAAGAAATCAGAACGCAGAGAATGTCTGCTGCGGCCGCAAACCAGTTCGCTTCCCTCTGGTCTGATGAATTCATCATTGCTCCTGTTTGTGCAGGAGCGGGTAAAATAATGTCATGAGAAAAAACGATGAATTTGATCTGGTCTGCACCGATTTAAGCGACCAGGGATTTGGAATAGGCCATCATGAAGGCATGACCGTCTTTGTTTCCGGACTGCTTCCCGAAGAAAAGGCGCGCGTGCACATCGTGCTGGTCAAGAAAGATTATGCGATTGGAAAAATCGTGCGGCTCGAACAGGAGAGCGCGGATCGCGTAACTCCCGCCTGCGAAGCAGCAGCCCGATGCGGAGGCTGTTCGCTGATGCATTTGCGCTATCCCGCGCAGCTTGAGTGGAAAGCGAAAGGACTGCGTACCCTGTTTGGGCGGGTGGATCCCTCCATACAGGTTCTCGATCCCATCGGAATGGACGAACCGTATTACTACCGCAATAAAGCGCAGTTTCCGATTGCTGTAAAAGACGGAAAGATTATCGCCGGCTTTTACCGCCCCAAAAGCAATACGATTGTCCCCATTGAGAAATGCAAAATTGAAAACCGCGAAATCAACGCGATTTTTGGCTGGCTGATCGAACATCTCGACCTCGAACAGGCCAGAGAACTACGCCACCTGTTTATCCGCTTTTCCCCGGAAACGCATCAGGGACAGGTCGTTCTGATCGGACGGAAAAATGTCCGCCTCAAAGAGCTCGCCCAAAAGCTGCATGAAGCCTTCCCAGCCCTTGTCAGCATTGTCTTCAACCAGAATACGCGCGATGATAACGTGATTTTAGGCGATGACTACACCGTTCTCTATGGATCGGATTCCATGGAAGAAGGCTGCATGAGCCTGAAAATCCGCCTGCATTTCAAGAGCTTCTTCCAGGTCAATCCGCAGATGACCCGCGTGCTCTACGCCAAAGCGCTTGAATTCGCAAATCTGAAAAAGACAGACCGTGTCATTGAGCTGTATTCTGGAACCGGAACAATCGGTCTGCTTGCGGCAAGAGAAGCCAAAGACGTCACTGGAGTGGAAATTGTCCCGGAAGCTGTGGAAAACGCACGGGCAAACCAGCAGCTCAACGGCATCGAAAACGCCCGCTTTGTCTGTGAAGACGCCAGCGTATTCGCTAGACAGAACGGAAACAGCGCCGATGTTGTCTTTGTCGATCCGCCTCGCAAGGGAATGAGCGAACAGGGAATTGAGGACATTGTCCGTCTTTCCCCGCGCACCATCGTCTATATTTCCTGCAACCCGCGAACGCTCGCTCGCGATCTCAAGCTTTTTCAAAAAGGCGGATACCGTGCTGATGTTATTCAGCCCGTCGACATGTTCAGCCACACCGCCGGCATGGAATGCGTCTCCAGACTCCAGAAAGAACCAAACGCCTGAGCGTCGATCCAGAACCACAGGCTTCATAGGACGATCCGTCATGTCGGACTTATTTGATCGTAGGTCTGCAGGTAAACCGCTCTCTTAAGAAGAAAAAACGATCCGTAACCAGAGTCCTGAAGCCGAAATCCTTCAGGCCTTTATTCGTGGATCCTTAAAGAAAGTACCTGGATTGTCTTCCGTAACTGAACAGCTGTTCATTCCAGAAAGAATGTCGACAAAAGCCCTGTTTTTCTTCAAAAAACGAAAAAGTACAAAAATGGGCGAATTTCATACACTTTTAGTGTCAGTTGCAGAATTTTAAACAAGAAATATTTTCGATTGAAAAACTCATAATGAATTATCAAATAGGAAATAAAAAAATACACAAGCAGGCCGTAATTTTAGGTTTGAAAGCTGTTACATTCAGGTCTGGTCATTTAACTTTACTCGGGTGAAGCTTTCAAAGCTGGACGGAACCGACACGTCCAGAGAAAGCCCGGTATGAATTTCATGCATCGATTTGATCTTGCAAAAAAACGGGTATACATAAATAAAACAAACGGGTATACATAAATAAAACAGTAGAAAATTAAAACGGCGATAAAAAAATAGTCAGAAAACAATTAAAAACGGCGGAAAATGGCCGAGAGGAAAAAAACGCGACATATTTAAAATGACATATCGATGAAAACACGATACTCAAAAGGGAAAACGACACCGCAGGAAATTCAAAGTCAGATCGGCATCGCCAAGGATGGAAAAAAGGGACTGGAGCAGCGAAAACTCCAGTCCATTTTTTCTGAAACGTAATTATTTAAGTTTATTTAATTTAAGGAATTTGTCAAGCGATCATAAAAAAATAAACATAGTTAGAAAACACTAAATACATTTAAAAACAATTAATCATGGGATAGCAGTCGATACCGAAAAGTGCCGGACGTTTGTAAAAAGGAGCTTGTCTAGGCCATAAGTAACCGATAGTATGGTAACCGAACATTCGTTGAAGCCAAATTGCATGCCGCAAGATGTGAAATGATGGGATACCTTCTCATACGATCCATCCCAAGGCATGGGATAAGGCTTATACGAGTGGTCGCATGACGGGCGAAAGGCAACACGCATTTAAACAGTTCAGAAAAAAATCTTGTTAAAAATGTCCCTTTTCATAGAGTGACTCTCATAGAGGGAAAGTGATTCTCCTGCGGGAATTGTTCTGGAGGGGGCGGTTGTCGCAAAGAAAAAGAAAAGGAAACCCTATTGCAAATTCAGCAGACGTGCTGGGTCGGCATAGACGCTTCCTGCCGCCGTGCGTTTCTGTTTTTTCAGTGAATATGACGATATCCGCCAGACGAATGGAAAAGCAGAAAGCATACCCTGGATCGCCGTTTTCAAAGCCGTCGATCCGGATTCAAGAATGTGGCCCTTCTTTTGCCGCTTTGAAGTAGATGAAGTATGGAGGGCGATTGTGACACGAAAGAAAACTCTACGAAAACTCAGCGCGGCGCTGCTCAGTGCTGCAATGTGTTTCGGATTTCTGATCCCGGTGTTTGCCGAAGGAGAAGGAGACAATCCTTCTTTTGCGCAGACGGAGAACATGCCCGTCTCAAATACAGAGCCGTCTGCCGGCAATACCGAAATCTCCGAACCGCAGTCCGATGCATCGGCCGCGCAAGGAAATCCGGATCCTACGTCGGATCAAAGTACAGAATCTCCAGATGCTGCAGCGGATGATTCTGTACAGGACGCAGAAGAATCCTCGGATTCTTCGAGCTCTTCAGATGAATCGACTTCCAGCACCGATTCGAAACCGTCTGACTCCTACAGTGAGGCAGATGGGGAAATCGGCAAGGAAGAAAACGAGTCCTCTGAAGATGCAAATGAAAAAGACGGGTCGTCTGAAGAGGAGACGCCCGCAAAGCCTGTTCAGTTTGAAAAGACTGCCGATCTTATTCATGTAACCGCAAAAACGACTTCCGATATTCTTCCCGAAGACGCGGAGATGCGCGTTAAGCTCTACTCCGATCAGGATGAAGGATTCCGGGCAGCCGAAAATGCGCTGAACAGCAGTCAGGTGAACTATGATGGTTTGCTTGTCGTTGATGTCTCATTCTGGAAAGACGGAAAGGAAATCGAGCCCGAAGACGGAACCGTTGACGTCCAGATGTCCTTTGACAAGACGCTGGTCGATGACGAAAAAACGGAGAATTCCCTGCAAGTCCATCACATCTCTGAAAAAGACGGAATTAAAGTCGAAAAGGTTGCCTGCGAAAGCAAACAGACCATTCAGGATGCGAACGAAACTTACAAAGCGGAATTCAAAGTGGATAGTTTCTCTTCCTTCACGATTACTTGGAATCGTAAAGATACACAAACAGCATATATTGATTTAAATCTTGTTGATGAGTATGGTCAGACACTTGATACCGAACCCCAATCCGAACCATTGAACACCCCTGGTTGGTATACCACAGTTACGGTTGATCTGAAAGATTATGCGAAGAAATGTACGATTGATGGATACACGTTTGTTAGAGGAGAAAAAACTGATGACAGCGGTAATTCGCAAATTATTGATCAGATTAAACTGACATATTCTAGGGAATATGTTTGGGGTTCTGGATCTAACATTTCTGTCAAAGCGGAGTATTTATATCAAAATGGACTAGTGTATAAAGAAACGGCGAATCCTGGTGGTCACTTCGCGGCAGATTTGGTGTTTGCCCCTGTAGATCCTGAACCTGAAACGAGTACACTCACATTCAACAAAAATGGAGGAAGTATTGATGCTCCTGATCCTGTTAACGGCAGCATTGGCGATTCAGTAATTCTTCCTGATTATGAAGGGACTCGGCAAGGCTATAGATTTCTTGGGTGGTCAACAGGAACAAACCTGAATTCGATGGATTACTATCCTTTGTTCAAAGTTGGATCTACCTTCCAGCTCACTGAAAAAAGCCATACTCTGTATGCAGTTTGGACACCTACGAATCCTAATACGGAAGCACTCTTCTTCATCCGTCTGGATGGACAGATTCCAAATGAACCGGCTTCCTATAACAACGAGCAGTATGTAGGAACGATCACTCTGCAAAACGCAATTCAGGAAAAGCGCTGGGTAATCGATAACTCACATCGCACTGGCGAATACCTTAAGGGTGTGAATGCTCAGAATGATGTCACAGACAGACTGAATGATGTTCCAACAGCAGATCAGATCAAATCCATTTACAGCAGTTTTGATCCAGATACTCAATATGTACTCTGGTATGTTCAGAAGCTAGAAAATAATGGATGGCATGTGGATGGTGTACTTCTTGACAAAGAGAAGGTCAATGTCAGCTACGATCGCAACTGCCCCGATGAAAACGTAATTGTTCCAAAGGGATATCAGAGAGATCCAAACACAAAGATCACGATTGGTCACAATAACGCAGGCGAAATGGTCACCCCTGTGCGCGATGGATATATATTCCTCGGCTGGTCCAAAACGGCAGATGCACTTGAGGGCGATCGTTACCACAACGGTGATTCATATGTCCTGACTGAAGATACGACCTTTTATGCTCAATGGGCTTTGGATATTGACCAGCTTACCGTCACAAAGTATATCGAAGGCAATATGGGCGACAAATCGAAGAAGTTTGAGTTTCAAGTTCAGATCAAAGATCGGAACGGAAACGTTTATACCGATGCGAGCAAAGAATTAACTCTGGTTGATGGTTGGTACACATTTGAGCTCACAAACGGACAGTCCTATGTCTTTAAAGTTCCAAAAGGCGGTACTTATCAGGTGAAAGAAGATCCGAAAGAGTATGTAGCCGAATACACCATCTCTGGAGGTCATACAGAATCCAGAAAGCAAGGCAAAGATACGGACGTCAGAAACTTTAATGGACTCACTGAGGTGGTCTTCCATAACGTAAAAGAAACTGCTGTTCCAGGCGGCCTTCGAGACGATGGAGAACAGAGCTCTGCGCTAGTTACTGGTGGGGCTTTAGGCATTCTGGCGCTTGCTGCCTACTCCTTAATTTTCCGAAAGGAACGTGAACATGAGCAGCGCTAAAAGCAAAGGGAAAACCGCACCTGAGAAAAAAGAAAAAATGAGCCCGGAATCCTGCCAGAACATGGAGGATCTGGCTCAGTACATTTCCCAGATGAAATTTACTAAAAAGACTTTTGGCGGTGTAAGTGAGCTGAGCGTATGGCGTCAGATGGAAGAGCTGCAGAAAGCATATCGAACCGTCATGGCGTGTCAGGAATCGTACTACCGAGCTTTGCTGGATGAAAAAGATCTGGAAATCCAGAAACTCAAAAGCAGCGATTCCTCTTCGCTTAGCGAATAAAAATTTAAATGCTCCATATAAGAGGTTAGAAATCAATGCAAAAAAAGAAAGCAAAACCAGTTACCCCGGAAGCAGTGATTGCTCGAAGGCGAAAGGATTTACTGGATCGGCGAGACATCAAATCCTTTCTGACTCGGCTGGCGGGACTAATCCTCTTCATTTATGTCCTGTTCGGCGTCGTCTTCCGACTCACAATTGTTTCGGGTGATGACATGAAACCCACACTTCGGTCTGGCGACATTGCTCTGGTCTACTGCTTTCCCTCGAATTTATGGAACAACGATATCGTTTCCTATGAAGCAAACGGTAAAGTCCGGACCGGAAGAATTGTCGCACGGCCCGGCGATACGGTAGAAATTACCGAAGATGCGAAGCTGAAAGTAAATAACGGAACCGTCAGTGAAGGAGAAATCTATTACTCCACCCCTGCATACGATTCGGACGTTACTTACCCATTGCTTCTTGGCGACAATGAATATTTCATTTTGAGCGACTTTCGAGAAGGCGCAGCAGACAGCCGACAGTTCGGACCTGTTGAACGAGAGAACATTATTGGAAAAGTTTCCACGATTCTCCGCCGCATCTCTCTCTAAATTCAGCCGCCCTTTCAAAGATTTAACTTTGAATAACAAATCATAGATATTTCTCAAAATTCGGTCTGAGTTCATCGAAGACTGGGACCGAACTAATGAGAAATGTGAAAGAGGAAAGAAAATGAAAAACTTTAAGTCTCTCGCAGCACTTACAGCAGCAAGCATGATCTCTCTGGCTAGCGTAGCTACTCCGATCTTCGCAGAGGATACACCTAACCCAAATCCAACGTTTGCAACTTCTGTTACCACAAAGGATGGATTGGTTACAGCAAGCAATTCTACAATCGAATACGCGATTGCTCCGGCAACAGATGATGTTGAAGTGAACTATGACGGTTCTGCAGCAGGTGGCACTGTATTTAAAGGTACTGATGTTCAGACTGTTGGAATCACTATGGGGGCTGCAACCCAGCAGGATGAAGTGACATCTCTAAACAAGATTGAGTACAGCAATGTCACAGTTAATATTGCCAATCCAGGCAACTTCCCCGGTGCTGGTATCTTCAAATATTCGATTACTCCAACAACGACAGGCACAGAACCCAACAACAAGAGTATCGATATTAATGAGCAGCAGTTCGACCTGTACTTATATGTTGGTTATGATAGCAACAATCAGCTCGCAGTTCTCAGACATTGGTTCACTACCCCAGGTTCCGATACTAAGCTGAGCCAGGATGAGGTCGTATTCACTCATACATATAATCCTAATCCACTGAAGGTTACTAAAACTGTTACAGGTAATCAGGGTAACAAAGGGCAGTACTTCGATTTTAAAGTAACCGTGACAAAACCAGCCGGTCAGACTCTCAACGCTAAGCTTGGGAATGCAGCAGTAAACCCAACACACAATGAGGATGATACGAAATATACTTACAATTTTAGACTGAAAGATGGAGAGGAATTCATTATCGATGGCCTGACAGGTGATGACATCTACTCTGTTTCGGAAACTCCATTAGGTTATGAAGCATCCTATATTAAGACGGTAGGAGCCACTACGGACTCAAAGGTAGAGGACGACCATATTAATAACGTTACAGCAACGGATGGAATGGACGAAGAAGTAGCCTTTACTAACCACAGAGAAGGTACCGTTCCTACGGGTATCCTGATGACTGCTGCTCCTTATGTAGCTGTAGTTGGTCTGGGCGGTGTATTCGCCGGTATGTTCTTCCGTCGTAAACGCGAAGACTAATTTCGGATCATTGAATCTGGAATAGACGAATTCATACGAAGCCTTAGAGCTTCTTGTGAACAAAGGAGAAAGAGTTAAATGGACAGAGCTGCAAAACTGGCCCGGATGGGAGATCGACTGATCAGTTTCGTCGCAATGATTCTTGTTCTTTGCATGATGCTGTACGGCGGCTATTCTCTCCTGGACAACTGGCGCTTGTCGCAGGCAGGCTTTGGTTCCGATCTGATGAAATACAAACCGGCTCCTGGCCAGTCCTGGTCAATGGATGAACTGGTGGCGATGAACAAAGACGTGATCGGATGGATTACGATCGATGATACACATATCGACCAGCCGATTGTTCAGGGCAAGGATGACATGGAATATGTGAATAAGGATCCTCTGGGAGACTTCTCTCTTTCGGGTTCGATCTTCCTTTCCTGTCTGAACAGCCTGGACTTCTCGGATCCCTATTCGCTGATGTATGGACATCATATGGAAAACGGCGGAATGTTCGGAGATCTGACGAAGTTCCTGAAAAAGGACTATTTCGATGATCACAAAACGGGGACGCTGTATTCTCTGGATTCGCAATGGGATATCGAAGTGTTTGCGGTACTGAAAACTGATGCTGCAGACCCGGACGTATATTCCATTCCGCAGGGAGCTTCGACTCTTGACGGACGATTCCTGGAACGGCTCAAAAAAGACTGCCAGCAGTACCGCGATATCGGCGTAAAGCCGGATCAGCAGATCATTGCTCTTTCGACTTGCTATGACGTTGAAACAAATGGACGCGTCCTTCTCTTTGGCCGCATCCAGAATAAGCAGGAGGTGAAGAATGCTAATGAAAATTCGTATGAACAAAATTAAGCATCTTCTTCTTGCCGGTCTTCTATTCGTGATGTCCTTTCAGCCGATTTCGGTTTACGCGGCGTCTTCAGTCGATGTAAACATCCCGGTTTCCACCTTCTTTACGGAAGGAAAACCGAAACCGGGTCCCGAAGTATCGGTTGTAACGGAATTCCGACTTGAAGCTGTTGACGGCGCACCGCTTCCTCAGAAAACCGTACTTCGCATTAACGGCGAAGGGAAAGACTGGTTTGGAAATATCACGTATACCGTCCCTGGCGACTACTATTACGTGCTCGTTTCCGATCTGATCGAGGGAGACAACTGTGAACTGCTGATTGAAGACGATACGACGATCCGCGTTTCGATCACGAATGGTGAAGACGGCCTGGTGGCTGTCGTGAAGGCCTATCCGTCAATGGATCATGCGGCGTCGGATCAGGCGAAACGCGATACCATGCAGGAAATTCAGTACAAGCCGACGATCGACCCGGGCGATGACAGCTCGGACACTTCCTCCGGCTCCAGCAGCGACAAGTCTGATTCAGGCAATAAGCCAAGTGATTCAGGAAGCAAGCCTGGCGGTTCAATGGATCGGGAAGCAACTCCAGCTCCTCGAATCCCCCCACCAAGGGCCATGGACCGAACACTGCCGCAGCGCTTAGTGCCAACCTTTGGATCTGGATTGCTCTTTGCGCCACGATCATTCTGATCTTCACGCAGAGAAAGCTTTCCCGTGACAAATCGAACCGGTAAGCGCCGGGCAGAAGAAGAAACAGCCTAAAACGCTTATCCATTTCTATCCGCTTAGTGCGGAACTTAGATGGAAAATCAGCAGCTTTCCTTACGTGCTCTAGCATGAGGAAGGCTGCTTTTTTGCATGCGTTTCTAAACGTTCGCGGATTGAAAATAGAGAATGCCGGCGAAAAAGGTTACGCGCACTGCAGGGGTGGGAGGGCGGTTTGTCAAAAGGAAAATAATCCATTAAGATTTGTATGTTAAGGAGTTGATTGTTTTGTCTCGTAAAGTTAGAACTCGTTTTGCCCCATCTCCGACTGGCTATATGCACATTGGCAACCTGCGTACAGCTCTGTTTGAGTATCTGATTGCCAAACACGATAACGGCGACTTCCTGCTTCGTATTGAAGATACGGACCAGGGACGAAAAGTCGAAGGCGCAGTAGATATTATTTATAAAACTCTGAAAGATGTCGGCCTGAACTGGGACGAAGGACCAGATATCGGCGGCAATTTCGGACCGTATATTCAGTCTGAGCGTCTTCCTATGTATAAAGGCTATGCCGAAGAACTCGTAAAAACCGGCCATGCCCACTACTGCTTCTGCTCGGAAGAGGAAATTGAAGAGCAGCGCAAGGAAGCTGAATCCCTCGGTATTTCCTTCAAGTTTGACGATCCCTGCAAGCATCTTGATGCCAAGGAAGTGCAGGAGCGTATCGATTGCGGTGATCCGTTTGTTATTCGTCAGACCATTTCCAATGTTGGAGAAACATCCTTTGATGACATGGTTTACGGCCACATCGAATTCGACGGCGACCTGCTCGACGAGCAGATCCTGCTGAAATCCGACGGCTATCCTACGTATAACTTTGCCAACATCATCGATGACCACACGATGGAAATCAGCCACGTTGTTCGCGGCAACGAATACCTGTCTTCTACCCCGAAATACAACCTGATTTATGACGCGTATGGATGGGAAAGACCAACTTATGTTCACGTTCCGCCCGTAATGAAAGATGAGAAGCATAAGCTGTCCAAGCGTAACGGCGATGCGTCCTTCCAGGATCTCGTAGTCAAAGGCTATCTGCCCGCTGCCATTATCAACTACATTGCGCTGCTGGGCTGGGCACCGCCAACGGAGCAGGAGATCTACACGCTCGAAGAGCTGATCGATGTCTTCGATGTATCCCGCATTTCCCGCTCTCCGGCGATTTTCGATATTGACAAACTGACCTGGATGAATGGCGTTTACCTGCGCAGCATGGATGAGGATACATACTTTGAAACGGTTAGACCGTATCTGGAAAAAGCTGTCAAAGGTTCGTATTCCCATCGTGAAATCGCGAAGATCATCCAGCCGCGTATCGATATTCTCAACCAGATCGAAGAGGCTGTTGATTTCTTTGATCAGCCAGGCGACTACGATCTCGAGATGTATCGTCACAAGAAAATGAAATCCACACCGGAAACGGCCCTGACCGCACTGAAAGCCGCGCGTGAAGCCATTGCCGGTATTCAGGACTGGACAGAAGAAAACGTTCACGAAACTCTGCTTGCTCTGCCAAAGGAAATGGGCATGAAAAACGGGCAGGTTCTCTGGCCTGTACGTACTGCCGTATCCGGCAAGCAGTTCACACCGGGCGGCGCGATTGAAATCGTGCATATCCTGGGCAAAGACGAATCCCTCGCTCGAATTGATCAGGGAATCGCCCGTCTCGAAGAGGCCCTCGCCTAGTCGTTTCCTTCAGGAATCGTTCCGGCTTAAACCATTACTGTGCTGTATCCTTATGGTATGGCACAGTTTTTTTCTGTCGGGATTTACCCGTCCCATCCCAATTCTGTAAATCTTGGAAAGGAGTGAGGATTGATGAGCTGGGAACAGTTTATTCATAACAATTTCTTGATGAAGCTTCTTGCGGCCACGATTGAACTGGTGATCGGTTTCTTTTTAGGACCTGCGGTTAAGCGTCTGATTTTGCGTCTGCACAATCGAAAAGGTGTGGATGAAGGCGTTCTGACATTTACCGGATCGCTGGCGAACATTCTGATTCGCATCATCGCGATCATCATCGCCTTAGGCCAGATCGGTGTGGATATGTCCGTTGCGGTCGGTGCGTTTTCCGCGTTAGGCCTTGGTATTTCTCTGGCATTAAAGGACAACATGTCCAACGTAGCCAGCGGTCTGCAGATTCTGATTACCAAGCCGTTTAAAGTGGGAGACTATATTGCCTGCAACGAGTGTGAAGGCACAGTGGTTTCGATTGAAATCATGTTTACTACCCTGGAAACATTCGATAATCAGGAAGTGGTTATTCCCAATACCGTTCTGATTTCCAATTCCATTACCAACTATTCGTGCTATCCTTCCCGGCGTCTTGTCATCAAGGTTCCGGTCAGTCTGTTTGTGGATCCGAAGGAATTTCGAAGTGAAGCGCAAAAGGCGATGGAAGCCTGTCCGTATGTGCTCAAGGATCCAAAACCGAAAACCCAGATCGGCGATTATCTGGCTGATGGCAGCGGTATGGAAATCAATCTGGTCTGCTACTCTACGATTGAACAGTTCTGGGATATGAAGTTTGCTTTGCAGGAGGAAATCCAGAAAATCCGAAGCAGCCTTGCTCTGGCAGCGCCGACGGATGTCATCGCCCTTTCTTCTGCTTCCGCAGTCGTAAAGGAAACCAAAGGAAATTAAGCATGAATCTCTATACCTATATTTATTTACCGGCAGTCGAATCGTATCGACTGCCGGGCTTTTCCCAAGCGGAGGCATTGCCGGTTCTGATTCAGATTCGCGAAGCCAATCTGCCGCTCGATCAGACAAAACAGCTTTGCGGCGATCTGGTCCAGACCGTCTGCACTCTCGACTCGCCCAATTCAGCTCCTGTAAACGGATCGACCAATTCGCTTTTGGCAAATACGAAAGCGAGCGCGAACACCAGCATCAACAATCCGGATCAAACCGATGCCAGACTGGAACAGAAATTTGAACAGGAACGTGAACAGGAACAAGAGCAGGAACCAGGAATGGAACCAGAACCGCTGGAAACCCGGCTTTCCAAGACGCTCGAGCAGGCGCGTCAGACTTTGCAAGCGGAAAAGGCAAAAAAGAAAACGAGTCACTGGGTTCGAGAAGGTATGGATCTGCTTCTGTTCGTTCCGCTCTGGATTGCCATCAAGCAGGTATTGATCAATCTCTGGATGGATCCGTTTTTCGCGCATGAAGCGCTGCCGATGACGATGCACTTCGGTCCTGGTGATCTGATTTCCGCACTTGGCGTCTACGTGGTCGCTAAACTGCTCATCGCCTGCATTGCCCGCTATCCAAAAGGCTGGAAACGGTGGCTGACGATCGTACTTTGCCTGATCGGCTTTCTGGGTTCGGATTATGTCGGCCGAATGAACTGGCCCGGGGCGATTACGGTTTCGCCATGGAGCGTGCTGCTCGTGTGTGCAGTCGTATTCGCGCTGGCGTACGTATGGCATGGTCAGGTGTTTGGAAACCGAAAAAACGAACCTCGAATCAGCTAAGCGGATCGGATCTGCTGGGACGACTCAATAGCGTCGGAAAAAGATCAGACTTTCCCATACTCCGAATCGCGTTGTAGAATAGGAAAGAACTTTTTTACAATTCACGGCCTGGAGCCACTCTCCAGGCTTTCGTTATGGAGCATGTTATGAATATTTTAACGACTATTCTCAAGACGCCCCAGTACAGTCAGGCTCTGCTGTATACCGTGATCGTTCTGATCGTGGCGATTATCGGTATCTTCATCCCGCTGCGCTGGCAGTCGATTCTGACTACGCCGTTTTCCTTCCGCACGTTTGGAATTCGCAAAATCCGCCGATGGCATTCGAGGACGGACACGCTTGGAAACATTTTCCTGTTTCTGAGTATCGTCTTCTGTATCCTGGCGCCCTGGATTCCGTATTCTCCATGGATTTATCTGGGATGGCTCATTGTGACGTACATTTGCTCGCTTTCGCGCGCGATTCGTATGACGGCGGTCACAAACAAAAAGATCAAACGGACGATCATCTTCTTTACCACGCTCGTATTTGGCATCGGTCTGCTTTCGACGATGGGCTTTTACAACCATTACGTGCTCTGGATTCGTTCCTTCTTCTTTGCGAACGCGATCGAATCCCGTGCCGCTTTCGATGTGATGTATTACCTCAACTCGGTCAACCCGGGAGCCTATCTGCTGCAGACGCTGCTGCTCATTACGCCGCTGTTCTTTCTGTGGCGCCAGTTCAAGTACATGCGTCTGGAAAACACGTATCCGGCTCGCAACGTCGGCTTCTATATTGTGAAGACGATTCTGCTCTGCCTTTTCATGGCGGTATTCGCGATCTTCGGCCCGACCGGCCTCGATAACATTTACAACGTGTCCCCCGAACAGCGCATCAGCGAAGAAGTGAAAAATAAGCCGATGAGCCGGGAAGACGCCAAAGCGTTTGAAAAAGAGCTGGAAGAGCGAAAACCGCAGGAAGAAGAAAACAAACCCGATCAGCCTTCCTCTCAGCAGTCGGAAATCCAGGCGGAGCCGCAGCCGGAAGAACCGGCACCGAATCCGGAAGAAAATCCTGAGGTACAGCCGGGTCCCAATGCGATCCCGCCAGAAACTCCGGTCGATCCAGGCATCGATCCAAACAATCTCGCCGATCCCAATACGGCGCCCGTTCAGGTTTAAGTTCGGATCGAGACCCTTTCTTGAAATTTTGAAAAAGAACGCACCCTCGCGGTGTGTTTTCTTTTTGGAAGAAAGAAGACCAAGACTGCGAACGATCCGCTGGAAAATCTGTGAAATGGGTCTCTGAGAAGAATTCTAGGAAGAATATGGAGAAGAACGAGGATTCGAACCGGGACAAAAATTTTGA
Source organism: Allobaculum sp. (assembly GCF_047010065.1). Classification (NCBI taxonomy): domain Bacteria; kingdom Bacillati; phylum Bacillota; class Erysipelotrichia; order Erysipelotrichales; family Erysipelotrichaceae; genus Allobaculum; species Allobaculum sp. The sequence goes on along the minus strand of NZ_JBKXLD010000003.1, from coordinate 13,857 downwards.
AAAGGGGATCAAAAAGGATAACAGGTGCACTGGTGCCGCGGCTTTCGACAGCCGTCTGGCTGACTACAGACAAACGAAGTGATTGTCGTCCGGTCTGGGAGAACAAACAGCCGAACGGTAGATCCTATAGATAGAGAAACGATCGAGAAAAAGGAAGAGGAGAAGAAGAAGGCGGGAAGGGCAGCCATAAGGGAAAGCTGCAGGAGAAAGCCGTCAGAGAAAACAGCCCAGAAATCGAAGGGGAACAAAAAGAAACCCGAATTCTCCGGTGGAAACCGAAGAATTCTAAAGGAGTCAAAACGGTGTCCGGCGAAAGCGATAACCGGTCCAATTGGGCGATTCAGGCCGGGAATTGGCCGGTTAGGCGTTTGCTCTTCTATAATGGGGTTCAGAAAGAAGGGACCAACCGATGAATCAACCTTTGAAACAGCTCAGAGAAAAAATGGCTGAGCATAACGTGGATGCCGTCATCATTCCGACTTCGGACTTCCACGATACCGAATATGTCTGCGACTATTTTGGCGCGAGAAAACACTTCTCCGGATTTACTGGAAGTGCCGGTGTTCTGGTCGTTCTGAAGGATCAGGCGGGTCTTTGGACCGATGGCCGCTATTTCCTGCAGGCTGCCCAGGAGCTGAAAGACTCCGGCGTAGATCTGATGAAAATGGGCATGCCCGAAACGCCATCGATTGAACAGTACATTCTCGATCATGTCGACAACGGCGGAACGCTGGCGTTCGACGGCCGCTGCATTTCCATGCATGCCTTTGAAAAGTATCAGGATCGCATGAACGAAAAGAACATCCGGATTGAAACCAGTCTGGATCTGGCCGGCGAAGCCTGGCCGGATCGCCCGGAACTCCCCGCAACAGAAACGTCCCATTTCGATGAAAAATACACCGGAAAATCCATGGAAGAAAAACTGTCCGAACTGCGTGAGGCCATGAACAAAGCCGGCGCCCGTCATCATGTTACCAACAAGATCGACGAAGTAGCCTGGCTCTATAATCTGCGTGCCCACGATATTCCAAGCTTCCCAGTCGCTCTGGCCTACACGATTGTCGATGAAGACGGCGGAACGCTTTATATCGATGAAAGCCGCCTCGATGCGACAAGTGCCCAACTCCTGAAAAAAGCCGGCATTCGCACGGCACCGTACGATCAGGTCTACGACGATGCGAAAGCCCTGGAAGGACCGGTTCTGATGGATCGCGACTTCATCAACTCCCGCATTGGACGTTCGATTGAAAACCCGATCTGGCAGGATAACCCGATCCAGCTGATGAAAGCCTGCAAAAACGAAACCGAAGTTAACGGATTCCGTGAAGCGCACAAGCAGGACGCGGTGGCGATGATCCGCTTCTGGAAGTGGCTGGAAGACGAAATGAAAGCCGGTCATGTGTTGACCGAAACATCGGCTGCCGATCAGCTGCACGAATTCCGTGCCGCTCAGCCGGACTTTATTGAAGAATCGTTCACAACCATTTCTGCGTATGGCGCGAATGCGTCGATGCCGCACTATCATCCGGATCACGAACATCCCGTCGTGATTGAAAACCGCGGTCTGTATCTCGTGGACTCCGGCGGACATTATTACCCAGGTACTACCGATATCACCCGTACGTTTGTGGTCGGCGATCTGACGGATGAAGAAAAAGAAGCGTTCACCCGTGTGCTGCAGGGACACATTGCTCTGGAAAAAGCCGTATTCCCGGCGGGCGCCCGCGGTCTGAACCTCGATATTACCGCCCGTGAACCGCTCTGGAAAAACGGTCTGGACTTCAACCACGGTACTGGTCATGGTGTCGGTCATGTGCTCAGCGTACACGAAGGTCCAAACGGCTTCCGCTGGCGGATTGTTCCGGAACGCAAGGATTCCTGCGTTCTGATGCCAGGCATGGTGACTTCCGATGAACCGGGTCTGTATGTCGAAGGCAAGTACGGCATTCGTCACGAAAACCTGCTCGTTACCGTTCCGGCATTTGAAACCGAATTCGGACAGTTTTACAGGCACGATGCGCTGACGCTCGTTCCGTTTGATGTTCGCGGTCTGAACGTAAAAGAAATGGAACAGAACGAGATCGACTGGCTCAATGCCTATCATCAGCGTGTCTATGACGAAATTTCGCCGCGTCTGAATGAAGAAGAAGCCGCCTGGCTGTACGAAAAGACCCGCCCCATTCACGCGTAAATTCAAAATCGAATGAAAAAACGGCTCTTTTCGTTTACCTGTCCGCACTGCGGGCGCTCCTTCTACCTCTCGCGTGATACCTATCTCATTCGCGATGAGAAAAGCACGGAGTATCAGCGGCTCAAAGACGGAACCTACTTCATGCACCAGTGTCAGGGCTGTCATCAGCTTTTTCCTCTGGAATATTCGCTCGTCTGGCGCGACCCGCGGTCTTCGCTTTCGCTGATCTGTACGGACCGCAATCCGGAAGGCTTTGAAGGCAATGTGGTCATCACCCGCTCCTCCCGGCAGTTTCTGGAAGCTTTTTCGATTCTGGATCTGCAGCTTCCGCTAAAGGAAACGCTGGCGCTCAAGCGCCGTCTGGAAAAGGAATACGGGACAAGGCTTCGCATTGTGGACTACGACGCGCAAAAAAGTATTCTTTGGCTGGATAAAGACGGAGATCTGATTGGAATACGGTCGATTCTTCCAAAATCTTCTTAGACGTTCAGTAAAATACAGAAAAGAAAAGGAGATTTTCCAACAATGAGCAAATTCATCAGCGAGTTCAAAGAATTTATCTCGCGCGGCAACGTTGTGGATATGGCCGTGGGTATCATCATGGGTTCCGCTTTCACTGCCATCGTCAACTCCCTCGTTACCGACATCGTTACGCCTGTCGTCGGCATGATCTGTGCCGGTGTCAACATTGCCGATCTGTCCGTGTCCATCGGCTCCGCAAAACTGCAGTACGGCCTCTTCCTTCAGGCCATCCTCAACTTCCTGATCATCGCCCTCGTCGTATTCTGCATGGTCAAAGCCATCAATACGGCCCGAGCCAAAGCCGATGCGCTCAAGAAGAAAAAAGAAGAGGAAAAACCGGCGGAAGAAGAAAAGCCGGATCCTCAGCTGGTTCTTCTCGAAGAGATCCGCGACCTGCTGGCCAAGGAAAACGCCGCCAAATAGGGTTTCGGATTTCTATCCTTTTACAATTCCGAATTTCATTCAAGCCGTCTGGAATGCTGATTCCGACGGCTTTTGATTTGCGCATGAGCTGCCAGAGGTGCGAACGTCCAAAGAAAAGCGCGCCGCCGTAAGCCGACAGCGCGCCAGGAGCGTGCAGTAAATGGATGTAAGTGTACGGAATACATGGAATCGCACAAGCCATATACGCAGATGCAGGGCGCATGAATATGCATGTATATTATGCAATAGGCGTGCAGATAAGGAGCTGCGACTGGAATCAATGTTCCAAACGCAGGAAGAAGCGGGTATCGAGCAGGCGCTTCGCTGCGGTTCGAATCGTGTAGCTTGAAACGACTAAAGCCAGACGGACATAGCGGCGCCCCTGTTCGCCAAACGCCAGGCCTGGCGTGACCAGAATGCCGGTTTCATGAAGCAGATCTTTCGCAAACGCAAAGGAATCTTGCCATTCATCCGGAATTTTCGCCCAGACAAACATAGTACCTTCGGGCAGTTTCAAATCCCAGCCGGCCTGAGAAAACTCGCTGACCATCAGACGCCGGCGGATCTCATACGTTTCCCGCGTTTTCGCCACGACAGACGATCCCGTCTTCAGAGCGGTAATGCCCGCATACTGAACCGGAAGGAAAACGCCGTAGTCCATATTGGACTTCAGATTGCGATAGGCGGCGATCACATCTTCGTTGCCGCAGAGAATACCCAGTCTTGCACCGGCCATTCCATACGATTTGGAAAAGGAATTGAGTTCTACGCCGACTTCCTTCGCACCGGGATAGGACAGAAAGCTTTTCGGCTTGCTTCCATCGAAAATCAGATCGCTGTAGGCGTTATCGTAGACGACCAGAATATGATTGTCGCTCGCAAAGCGGATCAGCTTTTCAATAAACCAGTCGGGCGCGACGGCACCGGTCGGGTTGTTTGGATAGTTCACCAGCATCATTCGCGCTTTTTTGCGCTCTTCTACACTGATTGCATCAAAGTCGATCAGATAATCGTTTTCTTCCTTAAGCGGCAAGAACAGAACATCCGCCTCCGCCATGCGCGGCGCATCGAGATAGGCTGGATAGTACGGATCCGGGATCAGATAGCCATCATGCGGGTTGCAGAAGAGAAGCGGGAGATTGACCAGCGCTTCCTGCGATCCCTGAAGCAGGCAGATTTCCGATGGCTTCAGGCAGACTTCGTAATGCTCCTGATACCAGTCCTGGATCGCTTTCACCAGTTCGGGCAGGGGAGACACCGCATAGCGGTAGTTGGCAGGAACGGCTGCCTGTTCGCAAAGCGTATCGATGACGCTCTGCGCGGGCGGAATGTCCGGGGAACCCAGAGAGAAATCCAGGACTGTCATCTGTTCTTCCTGTTCAAGTCGTTCTTTTTCCGCTTTGAGTTCGGTAAAGACCGAAGTATGCAAAGCACTCATTCGTCTGGCAAGTTTCATCCGATATTCTGGCTGGCCGATTCTGTATCTAATAGAAAAGCTCTGACCAGCTTCCTCCTTTCGCCCGCGGCTTCCCAACAAGATTCGCAGAGAATCCTTCCAAAGCATCAGCATCCGCCTGCCACAGTTCTGCAGCAGACGGCGCTTCTATGGACAGAATCTATTGTATCAAGGATTGAAGAGCGGGCGCTGAAGAATGGAAAAAGCCGAAAAAAACAGAGCGCTTTCTCCCAAACAGAATTGCGGCGATCGCAAAAAGTCTTATTTGAATTAGAAATCTATCGTATCGATCTTTTTGAGGAAATTTATTTTTTTGGTTGCATTCCATGTCCGTACCCTGATATACTGATCAGGCATTCAGGGGTATAGTTCAATGGTAGAACAACGGTCTCCAAAACCGTTGATGTGGGTTCAACTCCTGCTACCCCTGCCATCGAAAAATACAGCTCGATCCAGACAGAATAATCTGCGGATCGAGCTTTTTTATTATCTTTCAAAAATGAAAAGCATGTTCAACGCCTGAGGAGAATCTGAACCTCAGGCGTTTTTTTGATGGAACAAGCACCAGAATCTGTACCGCCTTCCTGGCTGAAAATTCCCAAACCAATTCGCAAAGAAGAAAGAGCAGACAGCCGGAGCAAAAAAACGAAAGAAAGAAAAACGGCGCAAACGAAGAAAAAGCGCAGATTGGCTGGACCGGATCCATATACAAAAAGCAGATCGCAAAGCTCAGGACAAAGGATGTTTGAACGGTTCGATCAAAGAACAGTCTGTCGGTATGAGGCCTCAGGCAGTCGATCGGTTCTGGGAAATCGCCTGCCAGCGCAAATCTTCAGGAAGCAATTCATCGATTCTGCACGTTGAAAAAGACAAGCGAAATAATTTTAAAAAGCAATACATATAGATGAACTTTGGATCGCAGAGCAGTCAATTGGCAATGTAAGCGTTGACATTCTTATCACGTGCGTAAATAATGACGATGGTCAGGTTAGTTTAAAACAGACCTTAAAACATGTATCAGTAAGCACCTTTTGTTTATACGGATTCGGCAAAGTTTACATACGAATGATATGAGTTCTGCCTTTCTATTCTCGTGATCTGCCGAAAAGTGGGGAAAGCTAACCGAGCTGCACTTTATCAATACACACAGTCCGACATCTGTCTTTTTCTGTTTACGCGAAAATTCAGCTGCATTCATGAATTTGCGTAAAGCCAGAAGAAATGCTTTATCTTCCGCTAGCTTAACATCAGAGCGATCTGCAGGTTTGGAACAAGGCGCCTGATGCTGTACACGGACGAAAACTGGAAGAGAACATTCGCTGGTCAGACAAAAAAGGCTCTCATTTGCGTCGGGCACAAATGGGAGGTGGTAAGGAGGAGGTGGCTGCAGTGCGATCTGAAAAAAAGAAGACAGTTCTGTTCCTTATTCTTTTGTTCGTATTCTGTATTTTCCCAAATCAGTCGATTCCAATTCATGGAGAAGAATCTGCACAGATTCTGGTCGATCTGACATCAAGTCCCGCGGATCCGGCGACGGACAGCCGGATCTCGCTCATTCAGGCGGCGCAGACGGTCAATGGGGAATATCAGCTGCTGGCTCCCTTCAATACTGGGAAAGCCGATTTTCTTCAGAACTGGTCTGAAGAAATCACAGCCGAACAAAGAGAAGCGTATGCAGAACAGCTTCAGAAACTCACCCTGGAAGCCATAAACAAGAACCAACCCGTCGTAAGGATCGAACCCTCAATACAGACAGACCGGCAAATCGGGTATTCCGATCTCCAGCCAGGCCTGTACCTGTTAACGAGCGCGCAGGGAAATATGTATAGCCTGTATCCGCCGGTCATTGTGGAAATTAAAAGCGGATCCGAAAGCCCGATTCGAATTTTTCCCAAGGTTCAGTATCCAGCCGTTTCCGTCATTAAGAAGGACGAAAGAGGTCATACCATTACCGGACTGGATTTTGAATTCCGAATTTATGCCAATCCTGAATGCACAGTTGAACTGGCTGTGCTGAAAGGCAATCCGAGAACAGGCAAAACTGATTTCTATACGCTGACTTCCAGCACCCCCGTTTATCTCAGGGAAGTCAAAGCTCCGAAAGATTACAGACTCTCCGAAGCGGTCATCCCCATTCACTTTGATTAGAACTTTCCCAATGAGCTTAACTATACAAATCGCTCGTTTTTGAAATTTCATCCCATCAGAGAGCCTTTTTCCGAGGCTCTCTTTTTAATTTTCCCCTGGCTCAATGACCATAACTACGATTAACGAGCTTTATTAAGCAAAATTATAAATCAATTCGATTCTGAGAAATTTCATTTTGAATATAAAAATCCTCCCTGTATAGGTCATTTAATGGTATAATAATGATAGAATTACACTATACAAAAAAGGAGCCGAAAATGTCTGTCCCAGCTGATATCCGGGCCGTCGCCCGTCCCAAAAATACGATTGTTTACGCTTATGGAAAAAACAAAGATCGATACGCTGTCAAACAGCGAGTCGGCTGTATTCGCAAGAATGGCCATTGTTATCCAGTCGATGGTCCTACTATCGGCCACATCATTAATGGCAAATTCGTACCTCTTGAAGAACCGACTTCTCCAGCGGTTCATACATCTAAGACAGTTCTTAAAGACTGGGCCAATGTTGAGCTCTGTTACAGGCAGTCCGCTGAATTGATGGAAGAACTGCTTCAGGTCTATAACCGTCAGGACGCCGATAAGATTCTGTGCATGGCCATTCTTCGCGTCTGCTATCCGCATATCAAAGACTGCGAACTCAAAGAGAGTTACGATGAGTCGTTTCTGACGGAGCTGATGCCAGAAACCGCGATGAGCAAGAATACGATCAGTACATTTCAAAAAGATCTTGGTAAAACGTGCAACCGAATTCTGAAGTTCATGAAAAACCGGGCAGCCAAAGTTGGGATTGATGATCATCTTCTGATCGATGGAACACTGAAGTCGAACGACTCCAGACAAAACACGCTTTCGGAATTTTCCAGAAAAGCCAGACTGAAAGGAAGACGGGATATTTCCGTACTTTATGCATTTGATCTGGAAAAAATGGAGCCCATCTGTTCGCAGTGCTTTCCCGGCAATATGCTCGATCTGACATCCTATGACAGTTTTGTGAAACAGAACGGTATTCAAAGCGGAATTATGGTTGGTGATAAAGGGTTTCCCGTCAAATCGATCGAAGAAGTCCTTAAAGACTGCCCGCAGCTTCATTACTTCAACCCGCTTCATCGGAATGCCAAGCTTGCCTTCGATCATGAGATGTATAACTTCGAGGG
>NZ_JBKXLD010000003.1:0-5365 GCF_047010065.1 Allobaculum sp. | reverse complement strand
GTCGTCCACGCAAAAATCCGACCGTATAGTTTAGCTGATTGGGAAAGTTCTATTTGAATATTCCATTTCCAGACACCGCTACGATCTTTTCCGTTTCTCCGTCTACTCCATTCGCAGATAGACGATCTGGCTGATATTGTTCTTTTGTAAAGAATTGATGATTTGAAATCCGACGATCATGTGTTTTGCATGATCGTTTTGCTTAACGAGCGAAAAAGGAAGATGAGGATTCGCCATGAATGAATTCGAACAGATCTGCTTTGAAATGATCGCATCAAGCGGAAGCGCCAAGACGTTTTACATGAGTGCTCTTAAAGAAGCCAAGGATGGCCGGTTTGCCCAGGCAGAACATACGATGGAAGCGGGGGATGAAGCGCTTCTCGAAGCACAGAAAGCTCATTCCCGTCTGCTTTCCAAGGAAGCCGGCGGAGCCCGGTATGAATTCAGTCTGCTTCTGATGCATGCCGAAGATCAGATGATGACCGCCGAAACTTTCCGTCTGTTTGTCAGCGAACTGCTGGATCTGTACGCAAGGCTTCAGATCCGTTCTTCCTGGAGCGAGATGGACTAAACAAGACTATTGATCTCTCTCTGATACGTCGCAGCAGTCTGGTTCTTCTGCGACGTTTTCTTTTCTCTTCTGATTCAAAAAGGGGGTAAAGCTAGAAATTTTAGGCAAACTCAGTAAGAATGCAGTCATGAATGCCGACAGCTCAGAAGTTTATACAGAATCCTCAAATCGTTTGCCTCTGCTTTTCGACAGATCGGCGCAAGTGTCGAATGCTCCTGCAGGCGGCGCAGGGGTAAGACACTCGACTATCCTGTTACTATAGAAAACGAACAAGAAAGGCAGTGCTTTTTCCATCCCGTACTCTTTTCACGCACCCGCCTGCAGGGCTCTTTTCTTTTTGTCCCGAAAATCGTGGCAGCCCAACGAAAGGGGCTTAGGCTGAGCCGGCAGAGGACTTTCTTTTTGAAAAGCGGCTGCGTGAGAAAAAAGCAGACTCATTTCAAAGGAGCGTACATGCAATCGTTTCATCTTACCCCTGCTATCCCTTCAAAATTGCCGGAATACACCCTCTGTAAAGGCCTTTGCCTGATTGATGTGGGCGGAGGACTGCGCGGTGTGTATGCTGCCGGCGTTCTGGACGGTCTTCTTGATCGCGGAATCATGGCCGAGCTGAACATCGGCGTTTCCGCCGGCGCAGCCAACCTGGCGACTTATATTGCCGGACAGAAAACACGAACGTACACGTACTATCACGACTATTCGTTTCGAAAAGAATATGCTTCCCTGCAAAACTTCATTTTTCGAAAATCGTTTTTTGATCTGGACTACATCTATTCGGACTTAAGCAATTCCGACGGCGAATATCCGCTCGATGCGCCGGCTCTTCTTCAAAATCCCGCCAAACTGATTACCGTAGCGACGAACGCGCTGAGCGGGCGGCCAGCATACTTTACAAAGAAACACCTTACGCAGGATGAGTATTCCATTTTCAAGGCGTCCTGCGCTGTCCCGCTGATCTGTCATGCCTATACAGCCTTTGGCGTTCCGTGTTGTGACGGTACCGTTTCGGATCCGATTCCAGTCGATAAGGCGCTGGAAATGGGGGCAGAGAAGATCGTCATTCTGCTTCCGCGCAAAGCGTCCAATATCGAAGAAGACGAATCGGAAAGCCCAATGAATCGTCTTCTGGCTTACACCCGCTATGGAACGCATTTTCCCGCTGTGCTTGATGCGCTCAAGAAGCGTCCGCACGTCAATAATGCGTCGATGCGAAAAGCCAGAGAGCTGGAAGAGCAGGGGAAAGCGCTCATCCTTTCTCCCGAAACGCTCCATCATGTAGTGTCTCTTATGGGAACACCGGAAGCCATCGACGCCCTCTATAAAGAAGGCGTTGAGGACGCGGCAAAGATTGAAGCGTTCCTGCAGGAAGATCCGGTAAAATAGAGGAAACCCTATTCGCAAAACGAATCTGGAAATTGATGTAAAATTCTATCCATCCTCTATTCCTGCAGACCGGCCCCAAAAGCGGTCTAATGCAAGAGGATTTTTATAAAGGAGCTGAACACGTATGAGCAGACTCTCCATTCTGGGAGCGAAGACGTCGGCCGGACTGCTGTCTCTGATTGGACGGGGTGGATCCATGCCGGGATCGATCGCACTGAAAATCGATCCGAACTCGCTTTCCAGACTGAAGTTTCGCGGACCGGTCATTCTTGTGACCGGCACGAATGGAAAAACCTCGACGGCGAACATGTTATCGTCCGTCTTTGAAAAAGCCGGGCGCAAAGTCGTCACCAACCGCAAGGGCGACAACCTGAAAGCCGGCATTACTTCGGCACTTTTGCAGGCGGCGAAAATGAACGGGGAAATCGATGCGGATGCTGTCGTTCTGGAAGTGGATGAACTCAATATCCGCCACGTTCTCCCGGTCCTTCCGGTAAAAGCGCTGGTCGTCAATAACTTCTTTCGCGACCAGCTCGATCGCGCCAGAGAAATGGAGCAGCTGATTGATTCGATTGAAGGCGTTCTTCCCGAATACCAGGGCCTGCTCGTTTTAAACGGCAATGACCCGAATACTGTCCGTCTCGCGCTCAAGGCTCCGAAAGCCAAAGCCGTCTATTTTGGTCTGGCCGAAAACGCCTATTCCAAAAAGACGACAAACGAAGCGAGCGAAGGCAAATTCTGCCCGGTCTGCGGCGAGCGTCTCGAATACGATTTTTATCAGTATTCCCATATCGGCTCATTTCACTGTCCAAAGTGCGGCTTTAAAACGCCAGAGCTCGATGTCGAACTGCAAGATATCAATCTGGACGATCAGTCTTTTGTGTTTGAAAACAAGAAACACAAAGGACCGTACGAGGGCCTGTATTCGATGTACAACTATGCCGGCGTACTGGCGGCCAGTCAGGCGTTTGGCGTAAGTGCTGATGCGTTTGATGCCATGGCCAGAAGCGCTCCGCAGCCGGCTGGACGGAATGAAAAATTCGAAAAGAACGGCAAGAGCGTCATTCTGAACCTGGTCAAAAACCCGACCGGAGCCAACGAAGTCATGAAGGTCATCGAAAAAGACGACCGTGAGAAATCCATCGTTATCGTCTTAAACGACCGGGAACAGGATGGCACCGACGTTTCCTGGATTTACGACACCCAGTTTGAAAAGTTCATGAACGATCAGACGAAAAAAGTCATCTGCACCGGACTTCGTGCAGGGGATATGGCGCTGCGCATGTACTTTGGCGGCTATACCGGAGACATGTCGATCGAGCACAATCTCGAACAGGCCGCAGCGCAGGGACTGCAGGCAGCGGATGTGGTGTACGTCATGGCCACGTATACGGCACTGCTCGAAAGCCGCAAAGCCATTGAAAAGGAGATGTCGCTATGAAACTGAAATGCGCATGGATGTATCACGACATCATGGACCTGTATGGAGACAAGGGCAATATCATGACCCTGCAGAGCCGCGCAAAATCGCGCGGCATCGATCTCGAGGTAACGACCGTCGGGATTGGTCAAAAAGCGGATTTATCCGCGTTTGATCTGGTCTTCATGGGCGGCGGCGCAGACAGGGAGCAGATGGCGCTGATTCCGGATTTGCTGGCGCGGAAGGAAAACATTTTAAAAGCACTTGATGGCGGTACCTTTTTCCTTCTGATCTGCGGCGGCTACCAGCTGTTTGGTCAGTATTATGAGACCGCCGATCACAATAAGATTCCCGGTCTGCAGATTCTCGATCTGTATACAGAAACCGGAAAAGGGAAGAGCCGCTGCATCGGCAATATCGTGATCGATGCCGATCTCGATGGACAGACACTGCGTCTGATCGGATTTGAAAATCACGGCGGCCAGACCCTGAATGTCACCTCCCCATTAGGCAAAGTCGTAAAGGGAAGCGGAAATGCGTTCAATGCGGGCTTTGAAGGCTATTACGACGGCCGAATTCTCGGAACGTATCTGCACGGTCCGCTTCTGCCCAAAAACGGCCGGCTCGCCGATTTTGTTCTGGCCAAAGCGATTGCCCGAACCCATCCAGGATTTACCCTCAGCGATCTGGCTGAGCTCGATAATCCCTGGGAAGCGGAAGCCCGAAAAGCTCTGCTCGACCGATTCGGTCTGCAGGAACTGGACGCATAGCTCCGATCCAGAGCGTAGAAAAGCCAGTCCTCATTTTTTCGATATCCATAATAAAAGCTGTGTTCTTATCCATTTTGGCTTTCCAAATGCCGGCTGCAGGCAGATCTGCCAGCCGATTCTCTGGAAAGCTGTGATGAGAGGACACAGCTTTTTGTATAGCCGATAAATAGGAACGGGGCGATTGGAAGTCTGTATACGGACCGGCGCCCTATTTGGATGGATTCTCCTCGTTTTCCATATTGAAGCGGTAAATCTGATACGTTCCGTACAGCCGGCATACCGCCGCGCGGATCACATCCACCATGAGCGTCTGCTGCCAGGAAGGCTCATCGAAAATTTCCACGGCCGTATCGCCGCCCTCCATCACATTGTGCAGAAGGATTTCAAAGACGCGCACGAAACAGTCAAAGTCATGAGAGAAGCGGTCGCTTGAACTAATTTCGGTATAAATCGTAATCAGGGAGGCGATCTCCTGCAGCGTAAAGCACTGCTTGAGAATCATGACTACATACAGATAGGCCAGATGATACGCTTTGTAGCGTTTTTTCAGCGGGGGATGAACGATGGAGTTTTTCACGTAATTATTGATCATGCTGGAAGTGATGCATCCCGGCTTCTGGTTGAAATAGAGCGGATCGAGCCAGCGGTTGAGCAGTTCCACGACCTGATCCATGTACAGCGGTACATTCGGGAATTCGGCAAAGCGCGGTCCCTGATAGGTCGCCAGATTGCGGGCGATCTGATCGAGCTTTTCTTTTGATTCGTTGTCAGTCATAGTCTCAGTTTATCAAAAATCTAAACAAGGGCCGGCTGGTTTTGATAGAGAGCGGCACAATTCCCCTGAAAGACGTTGGGATTCTGGAAAGGAAATACCCCTTTCTTGTCGTCTTTCCCCCAAAAATCGCATCGAATGGGAAAAAGGAAGCGTCTTTGAATCGGGAAAGAAATTCTGAAAAAGTCACGAAACCCGCCTTCAGGCTGCCATAAGACCTTCGGGTGTGGGAAGAAAGAGCAGGATAATGTGTACAATTGTGTTATAAAACCCGGTGCGGTTGAGCCCAATGACAGGAACCCTTACAATACGGATGGTGATTTTTATGAAAAAATGGATAAAACTGCTGATGGCTTTTTTACTGGCTTACAGCGCGGCAGCCTGTTCGAAGGAACAGGGCGCTTCGAGCGCACAGCTTCAGGAGGGGGTAACCCTTTCCATGGTAGATG
>NZ_JBKXLD010000002.1:16294-51759 GCF_047010065.1 Allobaculum sp. | reverse complement strand
GTCCATCTTTACCGATTACGGAAAGCTGCTGCTTCTGCTCGTCGGCACGATGCTGTTCATGGCGCTCGTCGTTTCCCCGTTTGTGGTGTTCTGCTATCTGCACGTCAATCCATATCCGCTCGTGTTCAAGTGCCTGAAAGAATCCGGCATTCCGGCATTCTTTACCCGCAGTTCGGCTGCGAATATTCCAGTCAACATGGAACTGTGCAAGAAGATGGGTCTCGATAAGGATTTCTATTCCGTATCGATTCCGCTGGGCAGCACGATCAACATGGACGGCGCTGCGATCACGATTACGATCATGACACTCGCTGCCGCCAATACGCTGGGCATTCAGGTTTCCTTCCCGGCTGCGGTTCTGCTTTCGATGATGGCTGCGCTCGGTGCATGCGGCGCTTCGGGTATTGCCGGCGGATCTCTTCTGCTGATCCCGATGGCCTGCTCCCTGTTTGGCATTTCTCAGGATGTGGCCATGCAGGTCGTAGCGGTCGGCTTCATTATCGGTGTCGTTCAGGATTCGGTAGAAACCTGCCTGAACTCCGCCGGCGATGCCGTCTTTACCGCGACAGCGGAATTCATTCAGTGGAAAAAAGAAGGAAAACCGCTTCCGGAATTCCTTCGCAAGAAAAAAGCTTCCAGGTAATTCGAAGCTTTATGCAGAAAATTTCAGATAAAAACTGGCTGAGTCGGACGGATCCGCTCAGCCAGTTTTCATTAAATGGCGGAATTTGAAGCGCAGCGTATTTTCGGGAGATTCGTATTTTGGAACGCGTATAGAGCGTTTACTGGGTGTTTACAAATCGCTTAGGCACAAAGCCGCGTTTCATCACCCGTCTGCCAGGCTCCGTTCCAGAAGCCCATTTCAAAACGGGAACAGGTCTGGAAAATATTCTCGAGGGCATCGAGCCGCTCTTTGGAAAGCTCTCTGGTCAGATCGTCGAGCAGCGCGCAGAGGTCATCGTTTTCTTTGGCGTAATCGGCCGAGTCGTATTGCGCAAACCAGCTGCCGTACAGCGGATCGTTTAAGGCTTCGGGCTTTTCCTTGACGATTTCGTGCGCGATGTATTCGTAGCTGAGGGCGCAGGCGAGAATCGAAATTAAAATTTCTTCCTGTTTGCCTTCGAGACAGACTTTGAGCATGTAGGAGGTATAGCCAAGATTTTCCAGCGAAGGAACGGCACGCTCCAGATCCTGTTTCGAAATGCCGAGCGCTTCAAACGCGCCGCGGTGAACGTCGAGCTCGAAATTGTTGATCCGCTTCAGATAATGTTCGCAAACGGCGCGAAAGGCGGGGTCGGTGCCCTTAACCATACCCAGAAGGAAGCAGCGTCCATACTCTTTCAAATACAGATAGTCCTGCATCATGTAGCCGGTATAGCGATCGTGCGAGAGCGTCCCATTGGCCAGCTTTTGCAGAAACGGATGGCGCAGGTAATGGTTCCAGTACGGAATGGAATCGTTTAAAAGACGCGCGCTGAAGGAATCTTTCTTATGACGAAGCGCTTCAATCACTGGGCGGCTCCTTTCTTTACCATTTTGGATTTGCCAAGGCGCTCCAGCGTTTTGAGCGGCAGGGCGAGCATGACCAGCGTGCAAAGAAGGAACAGCGGGACCTTGCTGGTGAGGTGGTACGTCATGCTGTAAGCCCAGGGACCCCAGCCCGACCAGGCGTTCTGGGAAAAGAAGACAACACCGCTGGCCGCATGGCCCATGAACTTGATCGCAAACGCGAGCAGAAGGCCGGGAAGAATGCCCAGCTTCGTTTTCGCCGAAAACAGTCCTGCATAGCCCAGGCAGGAAAAGCACACCAGGTGTTCCACAAAAATCTGTGCCCAATGGACCGGCTGCCAGGTAGGAAGCAGTGCGATGGAAAGCAGACCGGTAATCCATCCGGAAAGAATGGCCAGCTTTGGATCAAAGCAGATGGCCAGAACCAGCAGCGGCACGGGCGAACACAGCGTGATCACCGCGCCGGTCGGCAGCGGAATGAAAATGGATTCCAGAATCAGGGTCAGCGCGATGCAGATCGCGCAGATCGAAATCGAAGACGTGGTCAGCTTTACGTCCTTAACCAGCCAGAGGCTGATTCCAAAATAGGCGATGAGACTGACGACAATAAGAATCTGCGTAAGCATCGTACCTAGACCTCCGGATCGTTTTCAGGAAGATCAAAAAAATCTTCGTGACCTTTAAAGGCATGGTTCATCGGTCCGGGACCGCTGCCCAGATTCAGGCCGTCGTCCAGTGCCCGGGTAATGTACGCTTTGGCTCTTCGTACGGACTGAGGCAGATTAAACCCTTTGGCCAGATTGGCTGCGATGGCGCTCGAAAGGGTACAGCCGGTGCCGTGCGTGTTTTCCGTCTGGACGCGTTCGCCTTCAAACCAGATCAGATTGCTTCCGTCGTAAAGCACGTCGTTGGCGTCTTCGACGCGATGACCGCCTTTGACAAGAACGGCGGTATGGAAGGTGCTGCCCAGATTGCGGGCGGCTTTTTCCATGTCGTCCCGGTTCTGAATGGAGAAGCCGCAGAGAACTTCGGCTTCGGGGATGTTTGGCGTGATCAGGGTGGCGTCCTGGATCAGATGCGTTTTAAGCGCCTCGATGGCGTCTGGATCAATGAGCAGACTGCCGCTGGTGGAAACCATGACGGGATCGACGACGGTTTTTACATCCGGAATTTCCTGAAGGGATAAAGCGACCGCTTCAATGGCAGCTGCACTGCCGACCATGCCGATTTTGACGGCGTCGGGTCGAATATCGTGAACGACCATTTCAATCTGTTCGCGGATAAATTCGGGAGTGACGGGGAAGATATTGCTGACGCCGGTTGTGTTCTGGGCCGTCAGAGACGTCATGGCCGCCATGGCGAAAACGCCATTGCACGTCATAGTCTTCAGATCGGCCTGAATGCCGGCGCCTCCGCTCGGATCGGATCCGGCGATGGATAATGCAGTATACATATTCGTATTCCTCTTTCTTTTGAGTTCTTTCATGCATTTTCTTTTGTTACGCGGCGCAAGGTGGTGCCCCCAATTCGTCGCGGCTGGATTTGGATTCGATCGAGAATTCGATCGTTACCAGCATTTTTTCTTTGCTGCTTCGTACAGCTTTTCCTGCGAATCTTTGTTTTTTACTGTGAATCTTTGTTTTGTCTGGCCGGACTTTGCCTGGCCTTATTTGGCTTTGCTCGCTTTGTTCAGACGCTTGCTTAGGCGTTCACGCAGATCTCCTGGGCTTTCTTTAAAAACGAGGGGACCGATGTCTGATCGTCCAGATGCGCGAAGACGCCAGAAGAAGACGCAAAGCCGGCAATGCCGGTATCCTTCAGGACGTCCACGTTGTTTTTGGCAAGCCCCCCAATGGCTACTGCAGGAATCGAAATGGCTTTGGTAATTTCACGCAGCGCCTGCGGTGTTAAAGGCTTCGTATCCGTTTTGGTCTGGGTCGGATAAATCGCCCCGGCTCCGATGTAATCGGCTCCATCGCGTTCTGCCTGTCGGGCCAGTACAACCGAAGGCGCGGTCACACCGATGATGAAATCCTCTCCAGCAATGGAGCGGGCCGCTTTGCAGGACCCGTCTTTCTGGCCGAGATGCACGCCGTCGGCATGAATTTTTAAAGCCAGCTCCAGATCATCGTTGATGATCAGCGGAATGCCGGATTCCTGGCATACGGCCAGGACCTGACGCGCTTCTTCTTCAAGCGCTGCACCGTTCAGCCGTTTTTCGCGCAGCTGAATCATCGTTGCGCCCTGAGCAATGGCTTCGCGTACGAGATCTGCCATCGTTTTGGACGGATTGTCCTGTACAAAGCGAAGATCGGTCAGGGCATACAGCTTCAGCTGCTTCCATAGGTCTTTTTCCAATACTTTTCCTCTCTTTCTATGTTCTTTTCCGGGAATGTGACTTCCCATCTTTCAGGCAAGTTTCGCAGATTGAGATGGCTTCCAAAGCGAATCCGATGAGCGGATCGGACTTGGATCGGATGGGATGGGGATCGGTCTGCGGTCATCGTTTTACGAGAGACTCATCGCATCCAGAAAACGGATCAGAAAATGCCCGCTGCCTTCCGCAGTCTGCAGGTTTTGTTCGGCAATCTGGGCCCAGGCTTTAAACCAGCCTAAAGCACACGCCGCAGCCTGTTCGGGCTGGTCGGACCATACGCCAAGAGCGGCTGCTAAAAAGGCGGTTAACATGCACCCGGTTCCGGATCGAGCGGCCATCCACGCTGAACCGCCCCGGGCGGCATACATACGGCGATCGGGTGTGAAGAGCCGGTCTTCCTTACCGGTACAGATCAGCAGACACGAATGGGCACTGGCGCAGTCGAGCAGCGCTTCGAGAAAGCGTCTGGAATCCCCGATGGCCTGCACCTCTTTGCTCTGTACATCGATGCTTCCGCTGCCGCCCATATGGCAGAGGCTGGCCAGTTCGGAAAGATTGCCTTTGATCAGCCAGGGATGGATTTCTGTAAGAAGCTCGAGTGCTTTTGCCTGACGGAAGGGCGATACGCCGATGCCGGTCAGATCGAGAACGATTGGAATGTTTGCATCCTTTGCGGCTTTTCCGCTTTTTCGAAGGACGTTCCATTTGTTTTCGGAAGGCATTCCAATCGATAAGGAGAGCGCCTGGCTGCTTCTGGTAATCTCCGCACATTCCTGCAGATCTTCGCTTAAAATCGGCGAAGCGCCGACAGCACTCAGTCCATCGGCTACTTTGGCTGCGCTCACAGCAGGGGTGATGCAGTGAACCCGGGGATGCCGTTTTCGCAAAGCTTCCAGCAGACGGGGATCCGCTGTGCAGAAACGCGTTTCGTTTTGGAAATCCATAAAGTTTTCCCCTTTCTCTCTGCGGCCTTGTACCCGTTCACAAAAAAACAGGAAAATCCAAAGCGGATTTTCCTGCAAAAAGTCGATAGATCAGCTTCCTACGGCGGCATAATCCGCATCAGGTTCCAGGGTCGAAGCCAAACTTCCTCTCAGCTTTTTTCAAAGCTCCCCTGCTGTTTGATGGAACGGGTATTAATTCCTTTCTAAAACCTGTTTTCTAAGCCGTCAAGAAACGGTGACCGGTCGTTTTAATTTCCGTTCGAAAGCACGGAAGTACGCCGATTTTCGTCAGGCGTTTTCCTGCTTCAAAAGGGAAGGCATGACGGTTCTGGACATGGCTTCCAGAACAAACGCGGAAATGAGCGAGCCCGCGACCGTAGAAATGAGGAAGGGAATAATGTAGGCGTAAAAAGCCACTTCCCCGGCGGATACGCCCAGAAAGGCAATAGCCAGCGGATAGGCGCACAGACCGCCCAGAATGCCGGTACCAAAGACTTCCGCCAGAACGGTCAGCCACAGATTATGGCTGTACTTCCAGGCCAGTCCGCAAAACAGAGCGCCGATCATGCTTCCGGGAAACGCCATAATGCTTCCCAGACCGAGCATGTTGCGCAGAAGGCTGGCCACAAACGCGACGCCGGTTCCGTACCACGGTCCAAGAAGAACCGCGCAGATGATGTTGACCATATGCTGGACAGGCGCACAGCGGCTTCCGAAAATCGGGAAGGAAAACAGGCTTCCCACAACCGCAACTGCACATAGGAGCGCCGCAAAAGTAAGTTTTCGAATCGAATTGTTTTTCATTTCAAATCCTCTCTTTCTGAATACAAAACAGACGGTCGGAATCTTCGGATTCCCTCTCAGACCAGAATGATGGCCTCCCTCGCAGCAGTTCATGTCAGGCGCTCCCCTGTCCATGCCGGTTTCCCGGAGCAGATCACAACCTTTCTCATTTCCACCCATTTCAACAAAAAACAGGAAAACCCAGAACGGATTTTCCTGCAAAAAGTCAACGGTCGACTGGTCAGCTTCCTACGGCGGCATAATCCGCATCAGGTTCCAGGGTCGAAGCCGGACTTCCTCTCAGCTCTTTTGAGCTCCCCTGCTGTTTTGTTGAAATGGTACAAGCTTTTTCTAAAACACACAGCCGAGTCTGTCAATTCCTGAGGCAGACCAGAAGCCAATTCCTTCCGGCTTCGTCAGGAAAGCGTACAAAGAAGCCAGAAGAAAAACGATCCCCGAAGGAATCGCGAAAATCGAAATGGAGAACAAGAAATCCATTTCTGAAAGCAGAAACTGGAAAGCAATCAGCGATCGTCTCTGCGTCTGGCCATGCCGATATAGCGCATAACCTGAGCGAGAGAAACGAAAACGCTGGCGACATATGTGCTGGCTGCCGCAACCAGAACTTTTTTGGCTCCCTCATAATCGCTCTTTGTGAAAGCCGGATCGGTCTTGAGCGTGTTCAGCGCTCTCGAACTGGCGTTAAATTCGACCGGCAGGGTGACCAGACCAAAAAGCAGGGAAAGGGAGAACAGGATAATGCCCGCCCACATCAGACCGGTCACATCAAGAAGCAGACCGAGAATGAACAGAGGAATCGCCGCAGAAGAGCCGATGTTGACGATCGGAACGAGTGCGGAACGAATCCGGTTGGGCAGATAATGTCGGGCATCCTGAATGGCGTGTCCCGCTTCATGGCAGGCGACGCCGACCGCTGCAGCCGAATAATTGTCATACGTCGAATCCGAAAGGGAAAGGACTTTGGTGACCGGATTGTAGTTGTCGGTCAGATTGCCCGCAATGCGGACAATGCGGACATTGCTTAAACCGTTATGGTCGAGAACATAACGGGCCGCCTGAGCGCCGGACATGGTGGAGGGAACCCGGGAATATTTTCTGAATGTGGACTGCACCCATAATGAAGCCAGCAGCGCCAGCAGCATGGCGGCCAGAACCCACAGATAGCCCGGATCAATGCCGTACCATCCGCGGTAGCCGTAAGAATAAGGATAGAACATAGATGACTTCCTTTCCGGCTCCGGGCAAAGCCAGAGCCTTTATGACAACTCTACAACATCTAGGAATAAACAAGAACGGACGGACCTGAAAGAATGTCCGCCCGTTTAAGGCATTCAAAAGAAAACGGAAGCAAATGCCGGAAAAGCCAAAACCTCAGAGCCGGCAGAAACGATCTGCCGCTTTCCGCCGTATGGCCTAGTGAATGAACAGAGAGCCGATCTGATAGACCAGTGTGGTAACGACCCAGGCGACCGCGAACTGGAAGCCGGCGCTTTTGAGCATGAAAAGCGTGGACCTGGATTCCTTGCGGATCGTCGAAAGGGCAGCGACGCACGGAATATAGAGCAGGCAGAACAGCATCATGCAATAGGCGTTGAGCGGGCCAAAGCCGATGGAGAGCAGTTCCTGATGAAGCACCTGCATGCCGCCAAAACTGGTGACGTTGGCAATGCCAAACAGAACCGCAATGGAGCTGACGACAACTTCCTTGGCGGAAAGACCGGCGATCAGAGCGACCGCGATCTGCCAGAAGCCAAGGCCGCACGGAATCAGAATCCAGGACAGGCCGTGGCCGAGGATGGCCGCAAAAGAAGTCGCGATGTCATCGGTATAGCCGCTCATGGAGAAATGCATCAGCAGCCACAAAGCGATCGAAGCGATGAAGATCGTCGTGCCGGCTTTCGTCAGGAAGTCTTTGACTTTTTCCCAGACATAAATGAATACTGTATGGAAACTCGGCATTTTATATGCAGGCAGTTCGATCAGCAGCGGATACTCGTTTTGTTCGCCGTCCATCTTGTGAAGAATCCAGGCCAGAAGCAGGGCCATGCCGATGCCGATCAGATACAGCGAGTAGGCCGCCCACATGGCGTGATCCGGAAAGAACATGCCGGAAAACAAAATGTAAATCGGAAGCTTGGCGGAACAGCTCATGAACGGCGTCAGCAGCATGACCCGTTTACGATCCCGTTCACTTTCGAGCGCACGGCTGGCCATGATAGCCGGAACCGTACAGCCAAACCCAAGAACCATCGGGATAAAGGCACGGCCGGAAAGACCGATCTTTTCCATGATCTCGTTCATGACATAGGCGACGCGGGCCATATAGCCGGAGTCTTCCAGAAAGGCCATAGCCAGAAAAAGAATCGTGATATTGGGCAGGAAGGTCAGAATGCCGCCGACACCCGAAATGATGCCGTCGCAGATCAGATTGATAAGCCAGTCGGAGGCGTGAACGCCCGTTAACAGGCTTCCGATCCACTGGGTAAACAAATCAATGCCTTCCTGAAGATAACCGGAAAGATAATCGCCCAGTGTGAAGGTGAGCGCAAAGACAAGGGCCATCATCAGCAGGAACAGGACGACGCCCCAGAATGGACGCGTTACAAAATCGTCCACTTTCGAAGAAAACTGATCCGAGCGATCTTTGCCCAGAAG
Source organism: Allobaculum sp. (assembly GCF_047010065.1). Taxonomy (NCBI): domain Bacteria; kingdom Bacillati; phylum Bacillota; class Erysipelotrichia; order Erysipelotrichales; family Erysipelotrichaceae; genus Allobaculum; species Allobaculum sp. Next base: position 43,470 of record NZ_JBKXLD010000002.1, on the reverse strand, counting down.
CACCTCGTTTTTGATTTCCGCGATGCGATCGTATTTTTGATTGACGATCGAATTGGCTTCCTGACCATCCACAATGGAGGAAAGATCCAGCGGATATTCCGCCTTGATCTGCGGATCATCCATCAGCAGGGAAATGGCGGTCCACCGTTTTCTGGGCGTATCTGCGGGAAGCAGGCTTTCGATCCTGGCGATCTTGCTTTCAATGTCATCCGAATAAATCATGACGTGATCCCGCTGGCGTTCGCAGTCGATTTCCAGCGGCATATGGTTTGGCGCATGATTGTCTTCGTTCTGGTGCAGTGCGGCATGCAGCAGCGTCTTTAAGCCGCGCTTTTTTCTGGCGATGACCGGAATCACCGGGATGCCCAACAGCTCCTGCAGGCGGTGCAGGTCCAGATCAATGCCGCGCTTTTCGACAATATCCATCATGTTTAAAGCGAGAACGAGCGGCTTATCCATTTCGAGCAGCTGCAAAGTCAGATACAGGGAACGCTCCAGTGAACTGGCATCCGCTACATCGACTACGACGCTGACTTCATCCGACAGAATGAACTGTCTCGATACCTGTTCTTCCATCGTGAAAGAATTCAGAGAATAGGTTCCGGGCAGATCGACCAGACGGATCTGCTTGCCATGAGATGAAATTGCGCCTTCCATGCGCTCAACCGTAACACCCGGCCAGTTGGCTACTTTCAGATTGGCGCCGGTATAGGCGTTGAACAAAGTCGTTTTTCCACAGTTAGGATTTCCAATGAATCCAATCGTTAAATCGTTATTGATCATAGCTCACCTGAATGTTCTCGGTGATCGTCGGACCCAGTGCAAAGCGGGTACCACGCAGGTCAATGATCATCGTTCCTTTTCCTTTACGCTGTAAAACCGTGATTCGGGTACCTGGAATCATTCCCAGCGCCTGAAGACGCAAAGCGGTTTTGGAGTCGAGATGAAATTCTTCAACGGTAACCGACTGGTCTGCAGGAACGGAATTTAAAGTCTTCATAATTCACTTCCTTTTTTGACGTTCTCATTATAGCGTGAAAAAGTAAGTCGGGGATAACTGTGCCCCTGTCCAGAAAAAAGAAATGAATTCAAAGATACGGCAAAAAGAAAGAGAGCGCTTTGAATAAGCGCTCTCTTAGACTCTTTCGTTTAACGAGAAATTTTAAGAATCGAGATATTCAGGACTATTTTTTTTCAGGAGCTGGTGCCTTAGCGTAGATCAGGTCGCCTTCGTTATGTTCCCAGTTCCATCCGTTGTTAGCCAGGAAGTCTTTTTCCTTGTCAGCCAGAGTGTAGTGGTGACGGCCGGCACGTGTTTCGTTCGGGTTGTACAGACGATGGATTACGTGTTCGTTTTCAGCAGCAGTAGCCCACTTTTCGCCTTCGTTCTTCCAACCGCTCTTTTCGAGGAATTCGATTTCTTTCGGGTTCTTAGTGTAGTGGTGTTCGCCGGAGTTCTCGTCGTACATACGTGTCATCTTGGTTGCGCCAGGGAGATCGCCCTTCGGAGCAATCCAGGCTTCGCCTTCAGCGTTCCATCCGTTTGCAGACAGGAAGTCGTATTCTTTCTTGTTGGCTGTGAACAGGTGTTCACCGTTGTTCGGGTTGTAAGCACGGTACATAACCTGATCGAGGTCAGCATAAGCGTCTTTCAGATCCTTAACGGCTTTGTCTACTTCATCCTGAGTAGCGTCTTCTTTGTCGAGGACAGCCTTAGCTGCTTTGTAAGCTTCGGTGAATGCGCCATAAGTTTCAGGGTTCAGCGAATCGTCGCCTTCTGGTGTAGTTTCAGCGAGATCTTTGTTGGCTTTCACTGCGTTTTCAAGTTCAGTCTTATCAACTTCGTCGCCTTCGTCATCTTTAACCAGAGCAGCTTTTGCGTTGTTGATTGCAGCGGTAGCAGCATCAACTTCTGCCTGTGTAGCATCTGCTTTGTCAACAATAGCCTGACCAGCAGTTACTGCATCCGTGTAAGCTTTCCAGCTGTCTGCGGTGTAGTCAGTTGCTTCGCCTTCTGGTTTAGCGGCAATGGCAGCTTTCAGAGCGTCTTTGTTAACGGTAACTGGAGTTTCGTCTTTCTTTTCCAGACCATCTACTGCAGTTTCGAGAGCTGTTTTAGCTGCATCGATTTCATCCTGCAGAGCATCTTCATCAGCATTTACATCTTCAGCGTTTTTCAGAGCATCAGCGTATGCAGCCCAGCCAGCTTTATAGTCTTCTTCTTTGGTAACTTTGGCTTTTGCATCAGTGATGGCTTTGTCCAGAGCCGTGCGATCACCTACGAAGTCGAGATAATGAACAGCATCAACCAGGTCGGACCATGCAGCGTTGATTTCAGTAGTAGTCGCATCAGCTTTACCAGCTACTTCTTCAGCTTTAGCAAGTTTCGCATCAAGGTTGTCTTTTACTGTTTTTACAACATTGGCATAAGAAGCAGCTTCTTTAGCTGCCTTAGCATATTTGATAGCATCATTCAGCAGAGCTTTGGTATCCACTCTTGTTTCGCCGCTTGTCTGAGCACCAGAATCGGTTTCACCAGCTGCAAGAGCAGTGATTGGAGTCATGGCCATAGAAATGGAGGCAGCAACAACAAGGAATTTGCCTAAACTTCTGTGTTTCATTTCTTATTTTCTCCTTTGCATAGTGCAGAACCATCGGGAAGTCAGCCTTTTGGATCCTGCAGAGTTTCGCCGTCTGACTCACGCCAGACAGAGAATTGCGCATACAATTTAACACCACGAGAAAATCATTCCAGATAATCGGTCTTCCAGACAGAGAGTGATGCATCCAGAAGCGCGGGCAAGCGCCAGAGGAACCTGAAGAACAGAAAGCGGAAGAATGAGTCTGAAGAATTCTTTCGGGCAGAGAAGACATCAGCCAGATCCACGCCAGTCATCGCATCAGGCAGTTCCTGAAATCTGCATTCGGGCAGAACAGATCAGAGGAAGAGAACACCAGTTCCTGAATAAAAGAGAGGACTAAAAAGAATGCGGTGTTGAACCGACGTTAAAACTGTAAATCCTGCAGTTCTTTTTTTCTTTGCATTAAATGAGCGTCATCTTGAAATAACTGGCCTTTGTGGAAAGCGCTTAACCGGCGCCTCAAAATAAAAGGCCATTCGAACGCATCATGAAACCACGATATTCAACATGGCAGCTATGTAAAGAAAGCAGGCATACATCGGAAATGCCTGCTCCCATTCTATACGGGTTTTGAAGCAAGTGAAATACATTCTTAAAAAGAAATGAATGTTTTTGCGGTTTTTTTCTCTTTACAAAGGAGGAAAATGTATGTCTTTACATAATGTTTTCCCTTTAGGGACAGTTCGAGTGTGATTTTTGACTCTCAGGAAAGAATGCGGGAAAAGAAAATGAAAATTTCTTTTTCGAGGAAGCGAAACTTTCGCGTAAAGCGGAAGTCCGAAGTGTCGGCCATCGAAAATCGCGTACTGAAGAAAACGGTAAATTCGAACGAATCTCGCAAGGAAAAACCAAAGAAAAATGCCTGCAGGATACGGCCCTGCAGGCATGAAATTCAGAAGATTTTTAAGGTTTCCCTTCCATCCCGTATCTTTTCAACTGGAGCTGATCTGCTCTGATCGATCGGATTGGGATTTCCGGTATGGCGATTAAAGATGGGTTACGCGTTCCTTGATTTCCTGGGTACGGCCCTGGTTCCAGAACTGGGTGCCGATGTATCCGCAGGTACGACGGGCAACGTTCATCTTGGACTGATCGGTATTGCCGCAGTTCGGGCACTTCCAGATCAGCTTGTGGCTTTCGTCCTCAACGATTTCGATTTCGCCGGAATAGCCGCATTCCTGGCAGTAGTCGGATTTGGTGTTGAGCTCGGCATACATGATGTTGTCATAAATATGCTGGATGAGCGCCATAACCGCCTGCAGGTTGTTCTGCATGTTCGGTACTTCGACGTAGGAGATGGCTCCGCCTGGAGACAGTTTCTGGAACTGCGCCTCGAAGGTCAGCTTGTCGAAGGCATCGATCGGTTCGGTAACGTGAACGTGATAGGAGTTGGTGATGTAGCTCTTGTCGGTTACGTGCGGGATGATGCCGAAACGGTCCTGCAGCTTCTTGGCGAAGCGGTAGGTCGTCGATTCCATCGGGGTGCCGTACAGAGAGAAGTCGATGTTGGTTTCAGCTCTCCATTTCGCGCAGGCAGCATTGAGGTATTCCATGATGCGCTTGCCGAATTTTGTGCCGACTGGATCGGTGTGGGAAACGCCGGTCATGTACCATACGGCTTCGGAAAGTCCGGCATAGCCAAGGGAGATCGTGGAGTAGCCGCCGAAGAGCAGCTTGTTGATGGTCTCGCCTTTTTTCAGACGGGCCAGCGCGCCGTTCTGCCAGAGGATCGGAGCCACGTCACTTGGCGTATCGAGCAGACGGTTGTGACGGATCATCAGGGCGCGGAAGCAGAGATCGAGACGTTCGTCAAAGATGCGCCAGAATTCTTCGTAGTCGCCTTTGGAAGAGCAGGCAACGTCAACGAGGTTGATGGTGACAACGCCCTGGTTGAAACGGCCGTAGTACTGCGGTTTGCCTTCTTCGTTTACATACGGTGTAAGGAAGGAACGGCATCCCATAGCCGGGTAGCAGTGGCCTTCGCCGTTTACGTCGATTTTGAGCTTGAGCATCATCTTTTCGGAGATGTAGTCCGGTACCATGCGTTTCGCGGTGCATTTAGCGGCGAGCTGCGTCAGGTAGTAGTACTTGCTGTCCGGATGGATGTTGTCTTCTTCGAGAACGTAGATCAGTTTCGGGAAAGCCGGAGTGATGTAGTGGCCGGTTTCGTTTTTAACACCGAGAATTCTCTGCTTGAGAACCGCTTCGATGATGGAAGCCAGGTCCGCTTTGGTCTGCGGATCTTCCACTTCATTGAGGTACATGAAGACGGTGATGAACGGAGCCTGACCATTTGTAGTCATCAGGGTGATGACCTGATACTGGATGGTCTGTACGCCCTTTTCGATTTCCTTCTGGACGCGCATTTCTGCGATTTCGTTTACGGTTTCGTCATCCGAAGGCAGGTTCATGGCGTTCAGTTCGTCGCGTACTTCCGCACGGGCTTTCGCACGGGAAACGGCTACGAACGGAGCCAGGTGAGAGAGGGTGATCGACTGACCGCCGTACTGGGAGCTGGCCACCTGCGCGATGATCTGTGTTGCAATGTTGCACGCGGTGGAGAAGCTGTGCGGTTTTTCGATCATGGTTTCGGAAATAACGGTTCCGTTCTGAAGCATGTCCTCCAGGTTGACCAGGCAGCAGTTGTGCATGTGCTGGGCAAAGTAGTCGGAATCATGGAAATGAATCAGTCCATTGTCGTGGGCTTCCATGATGTCGTGGGGGAGCAGGAAGCGGCGAGTGATATCCTTGGATACTTCACCGGCCATATAGTCACGCTGAACAGAGTTTACTAATGGGTTTTATAGCGATAGGTAAGGCTTTGATGCGATCTCTGCCTTTTCCCCCGCTTCACACCGTGCATGCGGCTTTCACCGCACACGGCGCTCCATCGATGCGTTCCGTTTTCCTTCGGTTTCGGCTTTTCTCTCTGGAAAAACCGCCGCCCGGAAAGCGAGTCTGAATAAAATGTTTTGAAATCCGGCTTGAAAAGTCGGAAGAAGGTGCATCGACTTGAGGTCATCGCTCGCTCTTCCATTACAGAAGAGGTCATCGCTGCGGCCTCGGCTTTTAGGCAGCAGTTTGGCGGCTTATTGTTCTTCGCCCGCCTCCCGGAGGCTGCTGCTTTTCTGTGTTCCCCGTTTTCTATCCGTGCATACAGACTTAGGTTTTTGCTATGGACCTGCCGGCTCGATCAGACCCGCCGCCTCCATTGAGGCTTCGTCTGATACGGACGTTCATACAAACAATTCTTACTTGTCCGCACCGGCGCGCGTATCGCGCCTGCGCATTTCTGCGCCGGAAAACTGTAGATCCGTACATTCGCAAATTCGTCAGCACCGTCTGGTGCATTCTGACCATATCTGTTTTATGGACTTCCGGCCTATGGGCTGCGCTCCGCGAGGCGGAGGTTTCGCTCTGCAAAAAGCAGGCTGCGGCAGCTGTCGGCCGACTTTACCGGGCTTCATACCCCGGATTTCAAACCTGGCGGCGCAGGATCTGTTCACTTCCTGGCCTTTTGAAATCCGGCGCATGCCGGAGACTTAAAGAGAATTTCTGCGGGCTGTTGGGGCCGGCAGAAATTCTTCAAAAACGGAGTTCATCACAATGTTCGAAATGTATCTGTTCGAACGTCTTTTTGTGATGTCTGATCTTTTCAATCAGAAACGCATCGCACTGTTTGAATTTTCCTGTTTTACTTCTTCGTTATTTCTCTCCAGCAGAGACATGATCTGCTGGTCGGTCGAGTTGGTTTTGCGTACGAGAGCACGCTCGTAGCGGTAAGTGATGTAGTTCTTGGCAACGGCGTAGAAACCATGGCTCATCAGAGCGGCTTCAACCATGTCCTGGATTTCCTCCACGCCGGCAGCGCGGTGGAGATTCTCACACTTTTCAGCAACCAGAGCGCTGACCTCAAGAATTTCTTCTTCGGTCATCTGTCCGTGAGTCGTTGCTTTGTTGGCTTTGCGGATGGCGTTTTCGATTTTCGAAACGTTGAAGATGACTTCTTCGCCGCTTCTCTTAATTACTTTCATTGGCTGTGTTTTCTCCTTTCTGAAAATTTGAAATAAATTCAATGAACGCTTCCTCTGGGGAAGACGTTTTATACAACTGGTGTTTCTAAAAAAGTTCAAAAGCCTCACGATTCGGCCGGAGTGCCGATCTCGCGGGGTTCACGGACAAGTATAAGCACGAAAAATCGCAAGAGAAAGCGGCAAGTCTTCATTTTCTTAAAAAGATAAACGATCCCACAATTTGGAATGACACGCCAAAATTGCCTTAAAATTCACAAAAATGGCGTTCTGCTGGCGCAAAACGCCGGCTTTTTGCCGTTTTCGGGCTTCGCTATACCTTTGGTGAATAAGCGAAAGATAAAGGGGCAAAAGCAGTAATGCGGCAAGCTTAATGGCATATTAAAAATATAGCTAAATCAAGCCCCTATAATATATGGTAAAAAGCCAGCGAAATATGGGAAAAAAGAACGGCTGAGCGCAGGGCTTCCGAAAACGGAAACCATCGCTCAGCCGTGTCTGTCTAAGAATTGAATAACCTGAAATTTACCCGATTTGACGCCTCTAAAGCTCAGTTCTGGAGTAAAGAGCCTGTCCGACAATTCGAACGGGAATATCCATGACTTCCTGCATGGAATAGACACGGGGTTCAACTTCGTCGTTGGCGGGCTGGAGAATCCAGTAGTTGTTTTTCTTGATCAGCTTCTTAACCGTTACTTCCTCCTCTCCGATCAGAAAAACGCCGATTGCCCCCGACGGAAGGTCAACGCATTTGCGGATGTAAAGAAGGTCGCCCTCATGAATGTGAGCGCCTTTCATGGAATCGCCGCGAACCCGCAGAAAATAGTCGCCGCGATTGTAATCCTCTTCTGAAACTTTGACGTAATCGACAATATTTTCATCGGCCAGAAGCCCGTAGCCGGCTTTGACCTCGCCAAGAATCGGGCGCGTATACGCATAGCGGGCTACGCTTGTCATCTCGTCAAAATCAATGTGAAGCATCTCGCTCAGCTTCTCGAGCGCTTCGGGCGTAATTTTCCGGATCTTTCCGCTGCACCAGCGGGAAACGGTGGAGCGGGTTACGCCGCAGTAGTCGGCAATATAGTCATTTGTTACATTGTTCTGGTTTTTAAATTCAGTAAGGATCTGTGGAATATTCGGTTTCATGTCTATAGTATAGCATTGTTCGCGCAAGATAGGCGCAAAGGTGAAATATATTTCTAAGTTTCATGGTGCGTAAAAGCGCAAAAAGTGCGTAAGCAAGTTGAAAAGATGCCTGTTTATTTCTATACTGAGCCTATGAAACGAGTCATTGTTCACAGCGATATAAATCACTGCTATGCCCAGATTGAAGAAATGCTTCGCCCTCAACTGCGCAACGTACCGATGGCTGTGGGAGGCAGCGAGGAAAAACGAAACGGGATCATCCTGGCCAAAAACGATCTGGCCAAGGCCAAAGGCATCAGGACGGGGGAATCTCTGCGGGAAGCCAGACGGAAGTGTCCGGATCTGCTGATTATTCATCCAGACTATGACGCATATATTTACTATACGGAGAAGATTAAAGATATTTACCGTAGATATACGGACCGGGTGGAGTCCTTCGGTCTGGACGAGGCCTGGATCGATCTGACGCATTCGCAGCGTCTTTTTGGAGACGGCATCGATCTGGCACGACGGATTCAGGATGAGGTCTTTGAGACGTACGGCATTACCGTCAGCATGGGCGTTTCCTTCAACAAGATTTTCGCCAAACTGGCCAGCGACCTGCTCAAGCACAAGGGGTTTGTGGTCGTTACGGAAGACGATTTTAAGGAATTCATATGGCCGCTTCCGGCGGAAGATCTGCTCATGGTCGGATCGCGCACACGCAAAAAGCTGAACGAGATGCGCATCTTTACCATCGGCGATCTGGCCAAGGCGTCTCCCGAGCGGCTCACTCGCCGATTTGGCGTAATGGGCGGTCTGCTCTGGAACTATGCCAACGGGTTCGATCAGAGCGAAGTGCATCTGAACGGCTACAAGCGGCCGGTCAAGTCGGTCGGCAATTCCAAGACGGTGGTTCATGACATTACATCCATAGCGCAGCTGCAGGAAGTGTTCCGGGTTCTGAGCGAATCCATCGCGGCCAGACTGCGCAACGATCACATGAAATGCAATCGCATCAGCATTTCTCTTCGTTCCACGGAACTGAAAACGAAAGGCTGTCAGAAAAAGCTCGTACGCCTGACGGATCTGGCCAGCGACATTCTCGAGGCGGCCATGCAGCTGACGGCGTCTTTGAAACTGGAAGAAATCTGTCTGCGGTCGGTCGGCATTTCGGTAAGCGGTCTGTGTCAGGATGCCGGGTTTGATCAGGGCGACCTGTTCATGGATCTGGAACAGATCGACCGTCAGCGCAAAATGGAACAGGTTCTTTACGACATTCGGGTTCGCTACGGCTACGATGCCTGCCGCATGGCTTCGAGTCAGGTCGATGCGAAGCTGACGGACTTTGATCCGCTCGGTCTCCTTCATAATGTGCATCCCATTGCCCCGCTGGACGGGCCGATTGAAGTATGAAGTACTACAAATACTACGTCGATGTGGTGACGCTGATTCTTCAGGACGGCGCATTGCGGCCGCTGTTTGTCTGCTGGGACGGTCATCGCTATAAAGTCGACAAAGTGCTGTCGGTCAGGGAAATGTATTCCAAAGCCGGCGGATGCGGCATCTGCTATCTCTGCAAAATGCAGGGACAGATGCGCAAGCTGTACTGGGAAAGAAACCGATGGTTTCTCGAATCGGAAATTTTTGTGCCGGGCCATCAGGAGGCGCCGCTCACGGCAGACAAAGCGTCCGGTTCCGGTCGTACCGGTTCCGGCCGATAGCGATGCAGCCCGACGGCATAGCGCGCTGGGATCGATCTGGAAAGACTTTCGAAGAGCGAAAGAAGAACCAGAACGCTTTCGAAGAGAAGACTGGAAAGAACAAAGAACGAAAAAACGAGAATTTCGGAAAAGAACGGCGACAACGAGACGAGATGGAAAAAGACGGCAGACCGCCTGGATCACCTGGATCAGGCAAGAACTGCCGTCTTTTTGCATTTTTCTTGGGGGATGGATTTCGGACTGCGGGATCAGTCTGGACTGTCTTTTCCATCGCTGTCTGCTTCGGGGTGGACAGAAGGGGAAACCAGAATTTCGCGCGAAGCCGAAGGCGTGAGCTCTTCGGAAAGAATAAACGTTCTTGATGGATCGATTACCGGTTCGAGTTCGTCGAACGGCGCTTCTTCTGGAACGGCGATATCCTGCGGTTCCGTTTCAAAGCCGGACGGTCGCAGGAACGCGGCCATTTCCTGTTCGTCCCAGGTGCGGGCGGCGCGAAAGACATCGCGCACGATCTGCATTCTGGGCGAAGGGACGCCTTCTTCATAAATTAAAAGTGCGTCCGCAAGCAGGTGACTGTTGAGAAGAACGTGAAAAACAAACGGATCCTGCGTGGGCTGCAGTTTTCCTCTGGCGCCCAGAACGATCGGGCGCTCAATCATGGAAAGCGAGGGAGCCAGTCCATCTGGGTCGTTCAGGAGTTTTTCCAGCCGGTCGATCCAGACGGCTTTCAGACAGTTTTCGCCTTTGAGAATGCTCAGCGCGTGAAAGGCCATCTGATACTGACGGATGAGAAGCGCTTTGCACTGTCGGGGGCTCAGTCCCCGGCTTCGAAAATCCGAAGCGTGCCGGCGTGCGAACGATTCGGTTAACGGATGCGCCGCCAGCCGTGCGGCCTGACGGACGCTTTTCGCACTCCAGCGGGCGTCGCTGGCTTCGAGCTTTTTCATGAACGCGGCTTCGGAAAGCGCGCAGCGCCGGCAGATCGTTTCACGCAGCGTGTCGAGTTCCTTCTGATCCAGATGGGAGGAGGCCGCAAAGCGATAGAAGCGTGCGGGATGGCGAAGCGGACCTTCGGTGCTGGAAAGCCGCCTTGCGATGTCTTCTTTGCGCATGAGTCCTCCTTTCCATGAATCGTCTGACGCAGACTATCGATATTTGAATGGAATCGTATGCGGGCAGATCTCTGAAAAAACTATAATCGACAGGCAAAGTTCTGCTCCATATTTTTGCCGCAAATTTCCGGAGAAAACCGAAAGCAGCTCGCGCTTTCCGGAAAGCCGTCTGGCCGGTTCGAACGGGGCGGCCCGGGAAAAATAAATCGATTTCGAGGTTAAGCGCTTGCCCGATTCGGATACAAAAAAGGGACGATAATTATTGCTTTGAAAAGCGATAATATTTTTGGATTACCGGCCAAAATGGTATAAAGTATCGAAGAAACGATAAGAACCCGCCTGTTCAGCCCTTCGTTTGCGAAGGGTGGAAAGCCGAAATGATGAACCCGTCCGAGAATTTGCAGATCTCTGTGAATCTTTGAGCGACTCATACGGCGCAGGCGGTTTTTATTGGGATATGATTCTGATAAAAGAGGAGGAGCTTTGTAACCATGGCTAAGAAAATTATCCAGGTTGAAGAGAAGGTTCCAGGCAGACTGCTTTTCCCGCTTTCCCTCCAGCATCTGTTTGCGATGTTTGGAGCGACTGTACTGGTTCCGTTTATCTTCAACATCAACCCGGCCATCGTTCTGTTCATGAATGGCGTGGGTACCCTGATGTACATTGCGATCACCAAGGGAAAAGCGCCGGCTTACCTTGGCAGTTCGTTCGCGTTTTTAGGACCGGCACAGATCATCATCGCCAAGTGGGGCTATTCCTACGCCCTTGGCGGATTTGTTGCGGTCGGCTTTCTCGGATGCATCATTGCGTTCATTATCAAGAAGTTTGGAACGAAATGGATTGATATTGTACTTCCCCCGGCGGCGATGGGTCCAGTTGTTGCTCTGATCGGTCTTGAACTGGCCGGCAGTGCAGCCAGCACCGCGGGTCTGGTCGGCGATGCCGTCAGCGCCCATAACATTATTATTTTCCTGGTAACCCTCGGCGTGGCCATCATCGGCAACGTCTGCTTCCGTAAATTTTTCTCGATTATCCCGATTCTGATTGCGGTTGTCTGCGGCTATCTCACAGCAGTATGCCTGGGCGATGTGGATTTCTCTCCGGTTATGCAGGCCAGCCTGTTCCAGATGCCGAATTTTCAGTTCCCGAAATTTGAATGGGGCGCGATTCTGACGATGCTGCCCGTACTGCTCGTTATCACTTCCGAGCACGTTGGTCATCAGATCGTCACCAGCCAGATTGTCGGCCGCGACCTGATCAAGGATCCGGGTCTCGATCGTACGATTTTCGCGGATAACTTCTCGACCATGATTTCCGGTCTCGTTGGGTCGGTTCCAACAACGACCTACGGCGAAAACATCGGCGTTATGGCGCTGACCGGCGTCTACTCCGTCTACGTTATTGGCGGTGCCGCGGTTCTCTCCATTCTCTGCGCCTTTATCGGTCCGCTCTGCGCACTGATTCAGTCCATTCCTTCCGCAGTGATCGGCGGCATTTCCTTCCTGCTTTACGGTATGATCGGCGTTTCCGGTCTGCGTATTCTCATCGATGAGAAAGTGGATTACTCCAACACCGTAAACATGATTCTGACCGCTGTTGTCTTCGTAGTCGGCCTGTCCGGCGTAACAATCACGCTTGGCGATGTCAGCCTGTCCGGCATGGTTCTGGCTGCAATGACCGGCATTCTGCTGTCGCTTCTGTTCTTCATCTTCGACAAGTGCCACCTGCTCAACGAAAGCTCCCGCGAGCCGCAGGATGAAATGAAGGTTCTTGACGAAGTCATCGCAGAAGAAGACGCGCACAAAGCCGAAGCTGCAAAATAGTCCGCCTCATTTCAATTGAATAGAAAACGGCCCAAAGCCGTAAAAAGAACGCCCCGCATGGATTTGCGGGGTTTTCTTCTGGGCAAATGGATGAAAAGAAATCACTACGGATGGAAAAATAAAGCCATGAATACTCGAGAGATTACCAATCTGACGATTGAAGAAAAATTTGAAGTGACCATTTCGCTGATTTTTCTTGGCGTTGGTCTGTTCTGTCTGTTCTTTCCGCAGATCAGCGCGGATTCCATCATGATCAGCGCCGCCATTCTGACGAGTGCATCTGCCGTTCTGCTTCTGTATCAGGCGATTCGCTACCATCGCACGATGGATCTGCTCAAGGCGCTGGCCGCCGGCATTCTGGCCGGGGTGTTCTGGAGCTGGAGGGCAGAAGGCGTGCGGATCGTCTGTCTCGTCTTTGCGATTTACATATTCGCGATCAGCGTGATCGTCGCGCTTGAAGGCGTCTTGGATCTGCGCGAAAAGTCGAAAACCGGATGGAGCTTTATTCTGTTCGGTCTCGGTGACTTTCTGATCTGCCTGTTCGCGCTGCTGCTGTATACGCGCGATCCGTCTTTAGTGCAGCGTCTGAGCGGCGTCTATCTGGTCTGGCAGGCGATTCAGATGTTTGTAGAACTGTACGTCTTTCATCATCACAAAGGTTCGCGTGCCTGGTCCTTTCGCCGCTGGAGTTCGCTGCCGGTTTATCTGGTCGCCGTCGGTCCAAGCCTTGTTCTGCGCTATGCGCGAAAAAAGAATCTGAGTAAAAAGGCGTTCACTTCGGTAGCCAATAAAAACGACGACCCCGTCAACCTGCGCGTCTTTATCCATTCCGGTCTGAAAGGCGACAAGCAGTTTGGTCATATGACCTTTTCCTACAAAGGGGTCATGTTTTCGTATGGCAACTACGATCAGGAAGACGAAAAGCTGTTTCGTACGTTTGGTCCGGGCATTCTGTTTACCGCACCGGCGGATATTTACGTCAACAACAGCTGCGTCTATGAAAATTCGATTCTGTTTGAATACGGTCTGCACTTAACCTCAGAACAGGAGGAGCATCTCGTTTCGCTTTTAAAGGACGTCTTCAAGCCGGCCTATCGCTGGTACAGTCCGCTCTTTCAGGGGCCGGTGACAAAAGAGCGCTTCAAGACGTACGAATCCGATTATGCCAGCCGCCTGGAATGGAGAACCGGCGCGAAGTTTTACAAGTTTCGCACCGGCATCTGGAAAACCTACTGGGTTTTAGGCCGCAACTGTTCGCTGTTTGCCTCCGATCTGCTGCATCAGATCGACTCGTCCATCGTCATTCCGCGCGGCATCAACACCCCGGGCGAATATTTTGAATACTTTGAAGAAGCCATTCAGGACCCCGACAGCAACGTCATCTGCCAGTCCTGGCATTCCGCTTCCGATCCCGACACGCTTTATCCGGCAGCCCTGTAAAGACAGGGCTGTTTTTTAATCGGCAATTCGGCGATGGGGGCATCCTTGAGGGCGTGGACGCTTATTTTCCGGCTTTTGGACCTTTCTCTTTCTGCTTTCGTCTTCGGCGGGCGATCAGCCGCTCAAAGCTGCCGCTTTCAATGAATTCCGCCAGCGTGTACTGATCGAGCATTGTTACCGTGCAGGCCAGCCCCTGCGCCGCTTTTCGATAGCGTTCCTGCAAATGGGCGGGAAGAACCATATAGGCCAGACGCAAAGAGGACGACAGCGATTTGGAAAAGGTGTTGATGTAGATGACTTTTTCCTGCGCATCCTGCGCATACAGCGTCTGCAGCGCCGGTCCGTTCTGGAAAAATTCAGAGTTGAAGTCATCTTCAATCAGATAGCCGCTCTTTTCGGCAATCCAGCTGAGGTAGCGCTTGCGCCTCGATGCACTGGCGACGATGCCGTCGGGATAGCTCGAAAAGGGCGATACCTGCAAAAACTGGGCAGAGGAGTTTTGCAGGGCGTCGGGCTGAATGCCGTTTTCATCCAGCGGCAGAGGATGGAGCGTTGCGGACATGGAGGCGTAAATATTTCGCATGGCGGGATAGCCGGGCGCTTCAAAGGCCACGTGAAATTCGCCTGCGAACATACGGGCCAGCAGAACGTACAGATCCTGCGCGCCCGAGGCGATGACGATCTGATCGGGATGCACCTGCAGATGGCGGCTGTTGTGCAGATAGAGCGCGATGACGTTGCGCAGTCTGGCACTGCCCCAGGCGGGAGATGTCTGCATCAGATAGTCCTGATCGCGGCTCATGACCAGGCGCATCGTTTTAAACCAGAGCGAGGAAGGAAAATCCGGATCGCTCTTTTTTTCATCCGGCGCCAGCAGATGCATCTGAAAGTTTTCCGGGCGGTTTCGACGGTTCCCTTCCGAAACGAAGACGCCTTTGCGCTCCCGGGTTTCCACGTAGCCTTCCTGTTCGAGCAGATCGAGTGCCTGTTCGACGGTAGAAAGGGAGACGTCCAGATCCATTGCCATCGTCCGTTTGGACGGAAGACGGGTGTGTTCGGGGAAATGGCCGGACTCAATATCCTGGCGAAGATGGAAGTACAGGCTCTGAGCGAGCGGTTTTTTGAGGGGGTAGCTAATCATCTGGTCTGCTCCTTTATTCTTTTTCTGAACCTTTTGATCAGTTCAGATCTGAGTATACTAAACGCATGACCGGCCAATCCATGAGAATATGCATACAGAAGCAATCGTCGACGCATGGATCCTGTACGGCATGTAAAAAAGATCCCTTTGTCTGTTTTGCAGCACAACCGTGCCGCAAAACAGACAAAGGGATCCGTTCGATCGCTTTAACGCAGATCTATGATCCATCCCAAAGGACTGTGCAAAATGCAGACAGTCCCCATAAGAAAGAAGGTCTTTTCCATGCATCTTTCCACCCCCGCAAAATCCAGTACGGCCCGTCCGTTTTCCGTTCTCTGGCTGACTACCTGTGCCATGTTCATGGCGCTGACCATTATGCTCTCAAGCTTTGGTGTTCCCGTTCCGGGCGGCAAGCTGTACCTTTGCGACATTGCGATTACGACCGCGGCCATCCTGCTTGACCCCCTTGGGGCCATGCTGGTGGGAGGCATCGGTTCCTTTTTAGGCGATGCCATCTTCTATCCCGCTCCGATGTTTGTTTCACTGGTCGTTCACGGCCTGCAGGCGTTCGTGATCAGCTGGTGCGCCCACAACCTGTTTAAGAACAAACCGTTTTACGGCGCTTTAGTCGGCGTGATTCTGGGCTGCATCATTCTGGTCGGCGGCTATACGCTGGGCAAAATCTACGTGTATTCCAACTTTGAAACGGCCATGCTGAAAATGCCGTATGAAATTGCGCAGGGCGTTCTCGGCGCAAGCTGCGGTCTGCTGCTGACGTACGGCATGGGCCTGCGCAAAATCTTCATGCATATGGCCTCCCGCTCACACGCTTCCCGGATCTGATCGAAAGAGGGGACAGCGTGTACATTGGCGATGTGTATTCGCTATATAAAACGGAATATAAAACGGAAAATTGTCCGTTTTGAAATACTGTTATTCCCGGGCCTCCTTGAGGCTCTTTTTTTCACCCAGAACGAGAAGGCAGCGCAAAAAAAGAGCTCGCTTTTCAGGAACTCTTTTCTGTAATGCATTATAAAGCCGCGGCTTTCTGCTTTCTAAAGGATCGATGGATCTGTTTTGTCCCTTAGAAAGAAAAGGGGACGAAGCCATCGGATTTGAGGAGTTTTTTTCTTAAAGGGGAATTTCTTCCATGCTGTACCAGGCGATGTCTTCCTGCTTCCAGCCGAAACGGTTCAGAGCCTCGTATTCATCGTGGCTGGTCGTAAAATGATGTGCACCGCTTTTTGCATTCGGGTTGTAGACGCGATAAAGCGGTGTAGACGATCCGGCAGCGGAATAGAAAGCGATGCCTTCATTGTTCCAGCCCAGTTTGACCAGCCGTTCTTTTTCCTGAACATCCGTTGTGTAGTGATGATCTCCGGCATTTGGATTATACAGTCTGTAGATCGCGTACGGACTTTCTTCCGGGGCAAGCCAGTGTGAGGTTTCTTCTTTCCAGCCGATTTTTCCAAGATAGTCTTTTTCCTTTTCGTCGCTGGTAAAGAAATGTTCGCCGCTGTTTGGATTATACAGACGGAAAACGGTATCGGTCGGGGCCGTAACATAGACGTACTGCTTTACATCAAGCGCAATATCCCGAACGACCAGTTTCTTGCCTGGAAAAGCCGCTTCCAGTTTTTTCATATCTTCTTCCGTATATTTCACATCGACATACACGTTGGTCGACCCTGGAGCGACCGCCTGCCAGTTGCCGGCCCCATCCATGGTAAAAACTTCGGGGTGATCGGGGATGACTTGCAGGCAACCTTCTACTTCTACGCCTTCAACCGGCTCAAGGGAAAACTCGATTTTCCCGTTTTCTTTCCAGTTTACAGTTTCGATGGATTCCAGATCGATGCTTTCCAACTGAGGAGTGATATCGATCTCTTCTTGTTCCCCTGCTGCCAGAACGGGTGTACCGCTTGCTCCAGCAGCAAGAAGCAGGGCTAAAGTACCTTGAAACAAAACGTTCTTCTTCATGTTGATTCCTTTCTAATTTCCATAGAAGACAATACCGTCATTCTGCCATCCGGTGGAGACAAGATAATCTTTTTCTTCTTCAGAAATAGTATATAAATGAGAACCTGTAGTCGCATTAGGATTGTATAAGCGATAGACTGGATAACCAGTTAAATCTGTTCCCCAAGCAATTCCTTCATAAAGCCAGCCTGAGTTTTCCAGGAAGGTACGCTCATTTTCGTTCATCGTGAACAGATGATCTCCGGCATTAGGATTATAAAGCTGATATACGTTATAGCCGGCATCATTTCCAAACCATGCACAGTTTTCATATATCCAGCCAGCACTCATAAGCGAATATACTTCTTTTCCTTTGGCTGTATAGTAATGCTCTCCACTATTGGGGTTATATAGACGGA
The DNA here is from genome assembly GCF_047010065.1 of Allobaculum sp. Classification (NCBI taxonomy): domain Bacteria; kingdom Bacillati; phylum Bacillota; class Erysipelotrichia; order Erysipelotrichales; family Erysipelotrichaceae; genus Allobaculum; species Allobaculum sp. The sequence continues at coordinate 26,054 of NZ_JBKXLD010000002.1, read as the reverse complement.
ATACAGACTGAGTACGCATATTCCAAGATGAAATTGTTGAATATTTTTCATCATTGATACGAACTCCAAAATTTCCTGTATCTGATCCATATCCATGTACGCCTACAACCTGGTTTGACTGATTATAGATCGGGCTTCCGCTTTGGCCGCCCGTTGAATCAAGATCATAGTAAATGAAATCCTGTGTAAGAGATTTAATGCTTCCTGAGATTGTCCACATATTATGGGAACGAGTGACCGTTTTTACATCAGAAGGATATTCTGAGATGGAAATCTGGGTACTTGTCGAGAGGCTTTTACTTAGTGAAAGAGTACCGGTCTTATACCCAATAGGCTTTTCCAGTTTGATAATTCCAATATCATCCGATGTTTCCTCGTTTGATGTCCAATTGTTTGGGACAATGAGTCTAGATGCAACAGCGGATCCATAAGGGGTTTTTAGTTCTGTTTGACCAGGATAGACAGTTACTTCTTTTGCCCAGCCTCTTTCCAAATCGTAAAGACAATGAGCACTCGTCAGGACGGTATCTTCATCGATTAAGCAGCCAGAGCCCCTATAGTTTTTTTCTTCGCCTCCTTCTTCAAAAACCATGTTCAAAAATACAATGGATTTGAACGGGGCTACTTCTGTGTTTTCTACGAGAACACGATCGTCATTGCCAATAATGTTCTCTGCGTTTTCCAAAGTGCCTTGTGTTTTGGAAAGAGTTGTACCTTCGGATACGGGACCAGAACCATGCTCAGTATTATGGATATCCCAGGCTTTTGAATCATTTGAAGCTTCTTCTTGAGCGGCATAAGCGTTGATGGGCATAGCCAGTATTAATGCAGCACACATCAGGGAAGAAGCAAATTTCTTTCTCATATAATAATTTTCAGTACCTAACAAAGGAGACTAGTTCACTAGGGTTACCTGTGTCTCGAAAATAGTTCTCTCTATGCCAGCATGAAATCGTTCAATTCATTGGCTAATATCACGACAGGGTGACTATATAGAAAGAAAGACTGAGCTTATTTAATGATTTTATTTTCTACCTTGTTATCCCTCCTGTTCTTTTTTGTAACAAAAGGGATTTGTCCATTTGATCCAGTAATAGGAATCGACACTTTAGTTGCTGATTGTCGATTTCTGGGGGTTTTACTGCATATACACAAAATGAATGGATGCTAATACATTCGAGGAGAGGTATAGCCTTTGATTAGAATAAGCTGCCAGTTTCTTTGCTAATAGAATCCTTTCTTGGTTATAGTTTATGGCTGATGTATCCGCCTATCAAGATTAGAATTTAATTTTTAGACAGTTTAATATTTTTATACATTCATTTTGAAATTTTTAAAAGAAAACTACACCCCGTAAGGTGGACACGAAAGTGTGCCAGCCTATTTCTTTTACAGGCTATAACTACCAGTATTGATAGTTTTCCTTTTGCATCTGCTCCATACTCTCTGCGTATACTGAGACTGTATGAACTATTCAGCCATCGTTTTAGCCGCCGGCAAGGGCAGCCGCAGCGGCCTTTCCTATAACAAAGTTCTCTATTCGTATCAGAACGAGCCCATTCTTATGCGCAGTCTGCGTCTTTTTCAGTCGGATCCCGATTGCCGGCAGATTGTTGTCGTATGCGCCCAGAGCGAGAAAGAAGAATTTGAGACACGCTTTAAATCGACAGGGTGTGAATTCGCGATCGGCGGAAAAGAGCGGCAGGATTCCGTTCTGGCCGGTCTGAAGAAGGTTCGTGAACCGTATGTGATGATCCATGACGGCGCCAGACCGTTTTGCACGCGAGCCCTGCTTGAACGGATTAAAACCGCGCTTCGCTATGCCCAGGGCGTCATTCCGGGGGTGGCTGTGACGGATACGATCAAGCAGGTGGATGAAAACGGCATGGTCATCGCAACGCCCGTCCGCTCCACGCTGCGCGCGGTGCAGACCCCGCAGGCCTTTGCGACCGAACAGATTCAAACGGCGCTGGAAATCGTGCGCGAAAAGCACTGGCAGGTCACCGACGATGCGCAGGCGATGGAACTGGCTTTGCAGATTCCCTCATATGGCGTGGAAGGCGATCCGGAAAACTTTAAAGTGACTTCCCGCCAGGATCTCGAACGGCTCGAAGAGCGTGAGAAATTTCGAATGGATGAAGCCGGCTGAAGCGCAGATCTGCAGAAATACCGAAATGCAGAAACGGGCTAGATCAGCCCAAGCTTCACGGTCTGGCGCGCTATCGCTTCGTTCAGCCGGTACGCATTTATAACAGAAACACAAAAAGAACCGTTTTTCAGACGGCCAGAGCCTGGATTTGAGGCTAAGGCGGTCAAAGGAAAAACGGTTCTTTTGTTTTTGAACAGCTAAAAAAGAGAACTGGGCGATCCTAAAATTCTTCTCTGGAAAGAAGCCGTCCGGAAAGCCAGAAGGACAGACACAGAAGGCCAATACAGAGAAGGGTGGCGATTACGCCCAGAACCAGGGCGTGTGACAGGATTTTCTGAACAGCCTGGGGATGTTCCGTCAGATAATCCATGAGCCAGATGGAAGCCAGCGCAAGAAGAGCGACGGCGATCATCAGCGCCTGAGAAGCGGCCTGTTTAAACCGGATATAAAAAGGAATCAGAATCGCGGCAAGCAGAAGGCAGATGACGGAGGCAAGCCAGACGAGAAGAAGCAGTTCGTTCATCGACAGATCCCGCTGAAGACAGGCAATGCCAAAGCACACCGCCATGGTCATGGCCCAGCAGGCCAGCACAAACAGATACTTCTCGAATCAGATAGTCCTTGCGGGAAAAGGGAAGCGTAAAGAGAAAGCGGGCGGATTTGCCGGAGACGCCTTCCAGTACGCGGCGCGTGGAGAGGATGGTCAGAAACAGCGGGAAGTAAAGAATCAGAAAAGAGGACTGGCCCGAAAACAGAAAGCATACGATCAGAAACGCCATCATGAGCAGAAACCGCTTCTGCGATTTGAACCAGATCCAGTCGGATGTCCATAAGCCTTTCATAAAATTATTCCTTTCTTCCATCGGCCGCGATCAGCAGCAAATCGTCAATGCTACCTTTGGCCGCGGGATACTGCGGATAGTTGTCCTGATAAAACTGTCGATCGCTCACAAGCACGCGAACGGTATTTCCAAAGGGGGCATGGGCGAAGACTGCGCTCTTGTCGAGGGCCTCATACTGCGCTTGATCCAGAGTGAGTATGCCCCATTCTTCCTGAAGCTCGTCGACGTTTTCGTGCAGGCACAGGCGGCCGTCGTGAATCATCCACAGATCGTCGCAGAGCGTTTCGAGATCGGAAGCAATATGCGAGCTGACCAGAATGGAGCGGCCGTCTTCCATCATGTACTCCTGCAGCAGGCCAAAAATTTCCTGTCGGGCTGCGATATCGAGGCCTGCAGTCGGCTCATCGAGAAGCAGAAAGCGGGGATGGTGGCTGAGGGCGGCGATGACTTTGCTCATGGCGCGCATGCCGTTGGAAAACGCGGAAAGCGGCTTGTGTTCGGGCAGACGCATTTTCGAGATCAGTGCCTTCCAGTACGGCCAATCAAACGTGGGATAGTACGCGGCCAGAATGCGGGCAATGTCGCTCAGACAGAGCGTTTCGGGAAAGCCGCTGTCCGCAAGCACGACGCCGATCTGCTGCTTTACGGAAACCGGAAGCGTTCCGGTGTTTGGATCGAGCAGGGAGATTGTTCCCTGTTCGGGCTTTTTCAGACCGAGAAGCAGGCGGAAGAGAGTCGTTTTGCCGGACCCGTTCAGGCCGACCAGAGCGGTCATGGATCCTTCTTTTAAATAGAAATCGTCGATCTGCAGCGTGAACGACGGAAAACGGCAGAGCGCATTTTGAATCTGAATCATGAGAGGTCTCCTTCCAGAAGCAGATGAACGATTTCGAGAATCTGTTCTTTGGAAAAATTCATTCGCAAAGCTTTTTGAATGGCGGCTTCAAAGGCGTCTTCTACCTGCTTCTGCATTTCTTCCTGGATCACGTTTCCCGAGATTTTCTCGACGAACGTGCCTTTGCCCTGAACCGTTTTGACAAAGCCTTCCGTTTCGAGAAGGTCGTACGCCTTTTTCACGGTCAGCGCGGAGATGTGGTATTCGCGGGCGATGGCCCGAATGGAAGGAAGCAGTTCGAGCGGTGCTAATTTCTGCTCCTTGATCTGCAGACGGATCTGATCGGCGATCTGTTCGTAGATCGGCGTCATGGAAGAGGGAAGTATTTGCAAAAGCATAAGCCGTGTCCTTTCCGGAATCCCTGTCCGGTCTGGATTCCTTGCGTAAACAGTATAGAACAGTTAAACAGTTGAAGTAAACACAATATAACAGCACAAACACATTTTCGAGTACAAACACATTTTCGAGACGTTCGAGTCGGCGCTCTCGGCCCTCAGCTCCTTTCTGCGTTTTGGGAGAAAGGGGCTTGTCCTTTCTGCTGGAGGCAAAAGCAGAATCAGACATCTTCTTTGCTACATATTCCGGAATCTTGCAGGGCGGTAAGAGAAGTACCCCAGACATTAAGGAAATGTTCAGACGTCGTTTTTGATCGGTTTCGATTCCTTTTCTACAATACGGGTATGACGCCACTCAAATACGATTCGCCAACTTCCCTTACTCAAGGTCTGTCTGCCGCGCAGGCATCTAAGGCCAAACCGAACACGATGGAAAACCGCCATCAGGAAAGTACGGGCGAACTGATGCTTTCTCAGTTTTTTACCTTTTTTAATATCGTCAACTACATTCTCGCGGGCCTGATTATTCTGACGGGCAGCTATCGCAACCTGCTGTTCATGGTTGTGGTGATTTCCAATACGCTGATCGGTCTGATTCAGAAAATCCGCTCGCGCCGCACGCTCAATAAGCTCGCGCTCATTCATCAACAGACGTATTCCGTTTTGCGCGATGGGAAATGGGAGCCGCTTCCGGTGGATCAGATCGTGCAGAACGATATCCTCCGTCTTTCGAGCGGCGCGCAGATTCCGTGCGACTGCCGCATTCGCGAAGGGTTCTGCCAGGTGAACGAATCGCTGCTCACCGGCGAATCCGACGCGCTCGATCGAAGCGCCGGTCAGGATTTGTACGGCGGCTGCTTCCTGGTCAGCGGCAGCGTGCTTGTGCAGGCTATCGCGGTCGGCGACGATCAGTACATGGCCTCGATTTTGCACGATGCGCGCAAGGATAAGGAAAGAGTGTCCCAGCTGCAGGAAATGCTGGATATGCTGATCAAGTTCTGCACGCTCATGCTCGTTCCTGCCGGCGTTCTTCTCTTTCTCAAACTGTTTTTCTACACCCGGCTGCCGCTCAATTCGGCCATTCTGAATACGTGCGCGTCGGTCATCGGCATGATCCCGGAAGGGCTGATGATTTTAACGTCGACCGCTCTGGCGGCGGCTTCGGTCAAGATGGCCAGACAGGCCGTGCTCATTCACGATCTGTATTCGGTCGAAAGTCTGGCGCGCGTCGATACGCTCTGCCTCGATAAAACCGGAACGATTACCAGCGGCAACATGCACGTGCAGGCGTTTCTTCCTCAGGGAGAGGAAACGCAGGAACAGCTGAAACAGAATCTGGCGGATCTGTTTGGATCGCTTGGCGATGACAATGTGACGGCCAAGGCGCTGCGGACGGCTTTGCAGGACTGGCATTCCCGCCAGAAAGCGGCCCGGACGTTTCCGTTTTCGTCCACAGCCAAATGTTCCGGCGCTGTCTTTGGCGATCAGACGTACCTGATTGGCGCCTACACCTTTCTGTTTGCTCATCCCGATCCGGCCGTGCTCGATCAGATCGAAGACTATGCCGCCAGAGGGCTGCGCGTTCTCGCCTTTGCCAAAGGACCCGAACTGTCTGCTCTAAAAAAAGGGGACTATACCCTTTGCGGTCTGATTTTAATCGAAGACGAACTTCGCCCGGATGCCCCGCAGATTCTCGATTACTTCCGTACGCAGGATGTGTCGATTAAAGTCATTTCCGGCGACATGGCGCAGACCGTGCAGGCGATTGCCGGCCGGGCTGGCGTAAAGGGAAAGACGATCGACATGCAAAACGTCTCAGACGATCAGATTGAAGACGTGGTCTCTGCTTATTCGATTTTCGGCCGCGTCAGTCCGGTGCAGAAAAAATTGATGGTCGAAGCCTTGCAGAAGCAGGGGCATACCGTCGGCATGACGGGCGATGGCGTCAATGACGTCATGGCGCTCAAGCAGGCGGACTGTTCCATCGCCATGGGCAGCGGCGCGCAGGCCGCGCTGGCGGTTTCTTCCTTTGTGCTGCTCAACAACCAGTTTTCGGTTTTGCCGCGCATCGTGCTCGAAGGCCGTCGCGTCGTCAATAACATTCAGCGCACGGCGTCGCTGTTTCTGGTCAAGACGATTTTCTCCTTTATTCTGTGCGTGCTGACGGTGCTGTGGATGCGTTCCTATCCGTTCATCCCGATTCAGCTGACGCTCGTTTCCTCTTTAGGCACAGGCATTCCGGCGTTCATTCTTACTTTTGAAAACGATACGAAACGCATACAGGGCAACTTCCTGGTCAGCGTGCTTTCGCGCGCCACGCCCGGCGCGCTGAGCGTCTGCCTGTCGATTGCGACGGCCTACATTTTATATGTCACGCAATGGATTCCTATGGATCAGGCGGCGTACCAGACGATCTGCACCATTCTCGCTTCGGTCAACGCGATCGGCGTTCTTTACTGGATCTGCCGTCCGCTTTCGCTCGTGCGTCTGCTGGTGATTACGCTGTGTGCAGCCGGCTATGCTGGGGTCATGGTTTTCGTGCCGTCTCTGTTTTCGCTGGCCGCACTGAATCCGATGCAGCTGATTGCGGCCGGCGCCATCGCCCTTGGCGAGCTGTTTGTGCTTTCGCTTTTGCAGAAAGCCGACTGGCACCATCTGTACGCCCGGTTTCTGCCTTCCTTTCTGAAGGAAGAAAAGCAGATTCTGGCCCGGGAATACGCGTGTGAAGAAGACAGGGATTGCTAAACAGAAAACGCACTGAAAACAGGCCAATTATGAATTGCCATTGTAACAAAAGCCTCTCTTCTTCCCTCTATAAGACAGAATTTGTATAAGGTTGACGTTAAGGAAGGCTGGTTTCTTTTTTTTCTATCACAACAAATGATTTGAAATCGGGAGAAAAACAATCCGCCTGATTCAGTTTCACTGAGTAATGGATCTGGAAATATTTATCCCAGAAATTAACTGGATCACCAGAAATGTAAAAATAGAGACGTCCATAATGGTAATTAACAGCACCAAAACTGTTAACTTGTATTTCACCATTTATGTACATCTCTATTTCACTACGAACAGTGGCCAATGGCGTAATTATCGAAATCGATACTGAAAAAATCGAAAAAGAAGAGAAATACGACGGATATTATTGCGTTGCTACTGCCCTGGAGTGGGAAGAATCCGAAATTCTCAAGGTATGTTCGCAGCGCTGGAAAATTGAAGACTGCTTTCGAATTATGAAGACGTATTTCGATGCACGCCCTGTGTATCTTCAAAAAGACGAGAGAGTTAAAGTCCGCTTCCTGATCTGTTACATGGCATTAATGGTTTTTCGAATTCTAGAGAAGAAGCTGGATAATAAATTTACCTGTTGCGAAATCATATCTTCATTACGATCATTCAACTATTACGACCTGTCTGGCCAAGGATACAGTTATGCGTATGAGCCAACAGAACTCACTCGAAGCCTGGCTGAATTAATCTCATTAGACCTGAACAAAACTTTCCCCACCACCAGACAAATGAAGAAAGTTATACGAGAAAGCAAAAACAAAAAGTGCAGCTACAAATCGGCATAAAACTGAAAGGCGGTATCGACTTTAGATAAAGTAGATACCGCCTTTTTATCCAAAAGAACTGGCAAAGACTGGACTGTATCCAATAGGGAAAGGCTACGTGAATTAAAATATTCGCTACCGCCTCTATTTATATGTATTGTCGTTCCTATGTGTCAGCTAGTCAGTGACGCGGATGGACTGAATGACCTGATCTTCGACGGGTTTGTCGAGGAAATCGGTGCGGGTCATGGCGACTTTGTTTACGCCTTCCATGCCTTCGGTTACTTTACCGAACGCCGCATACTGTCCATCGAGATGCGGAGCATCGGCGTGCATGATGAAGAACTGGCTGCCGGCCGAGTCTGGACTGGCGGCACGGGCCATGGAGAGAACGCCGCGGGTGTGCTTGATGTCGTTTTGCGGGAAACCGTTGGCTTTGAATTCGCCGTGAATGGAATAGCCGGGGCCGCCGGTTCCGTTGCCTTTCGGGTCGCCGCCCTGAATCATGAAGCCCGGAATGACGCGGTGGAAAATCAGGCCGTCATAAAAGCCTTCGTTGGCGAGCTTTTCGAAGTTTTCGACGGTTTTCGGCGCTTTGTCCGGATAGAGCTCGCCCTTGATGATGTCGCCATTTTTCATGGTGATGGTAAAGTGTTTTGCCATAAGTACCTCCCAAGCCTTCGGCTGTGTCGGTTTTATTTTATACGGAAAATCGTTCAGGAGAAGAACGAGCCGCTTTTCCTTTTAAAAGAAAAAGAAAGTCCTGTCCTGCGCGGAGTACCGGTCAAATGGATGAGACTGAGATGCGTTTTGGCAGGCTTTGACGGATCGTTTACAATATTAGGATAAAAGCCGCGCGCTGCGGCAAGGAGGCCCTTATGACTGAAAATCGAGTACTGCTTTGCGCCCTGAGCGATCCCATAAATAATCCCCAGTTTTCGCAAAGCTTTGTGCGGGCGCTGCAGGACGCTGGCATCGAAGCCGAACTGGCCCGTTCGGCCATGGAGCCTCTTTCGGCGCAGGAAAAAGCGGAAGAGTTTAATCAGGCGCTGCGCTCCATGCGCTATTCCTGGATTTTTGACCTTTCCGGCGGCAATCTCGCCAATACCGTACTGCCCTGGCTGGATTACGACGCCTATCGTAAATCGGATGCCTACTATGCCGCATTTTCGGACGGTACCTGCATCGTCAACGCCCTGTCGACGTGCGCGCATAAAAAAGCGCTGCTCTTTGGGCTGTGGCAGCAGGAAAACATGAAGCAGGCGGTGGACATTATTGAAAGCGGCCGGGCCAGCTTTGATCTGATGGAGCTCAGTCAGGATTATTTCCCGCGCCACGCGCGCATTTATGGAGGCAACATGCGCTGCCTGCTCAAGCTGGCGGGAACCGGAAGAATGCCCGCTCTGGAAGATTCCTATCTGCTTCTCGAATCGTCTTCCGCGGATTTGTACAGCTTCGAATCGATGTGTGCGCAGATGGCGCAGACCGGACTGTTCACCGATTTGCGCGGCGTCATTTTCGGCCGCTTTAACCGTCTGGAAAAACAGTTTGAAAATACGGAAGACGCCTGGAAGGCAATGGGTGAAATTCTTCAGGCGTACTGCGATCAGCCGCTTTCCTTTTTTGGAGCGCCGAGTTTAGGCCATCTGCCCAACGGGCAAGGCATCTGGATCAGCGCCGGCTGGAAAGAAGAGCCGGCCAGAGCAGAAGAGGCTTCTCTCGAAGAACGCTCTGAAGACGAGACGACGGAGGCAGAAACCGCATCTGAAGGCATGATGGAGCAAGCTGAGCCGGCAGGCGAAGACACGCCGGCAGAAAAACAGCCGCAGACAAGTGAGAGCGCCCAGCCGATTGAAACCGTTTCTTCGATCGAAGAGATCGAGACCGTTGAAGAACTTCCCAAAGAACGTATGGATTCGGAAGAAGAAAGTTCGGAAGAAGAAAGTTCGGAAGAAGAAAGTTCGGAAGAAGAAAGTTCGGAAGAA
>NZ_JBKXLD010000002.1:0-16194 GCF_047010065.1 Allobaculum sp. | reverse complement strand
GAAAGTATGGAAAAGACACAGACGCGTCTTGAGCAGCAGGCGAAAGAAAGCGCGGATCGTCTTTCCCCGGATCGCCCGCGCAAATCCGGCCGCTTTGGCACGTTCCTGCGCAGTTTCTTTGCCGCTCGCCCTGTACAAGAAGAGACCGAAGAAATCGAACCGGAAAAAGGGGAATGGGAAGAGATCAGCGCCGAACAGGCCAGCGAACGCGTGACATCTGACCAGGATGCAGAGCCGCTACAGGCAGAGGAAGCTGAACCTGCAGAGCCGGAAAACACAGATTCGAAGATCGACTGAAATTCGGACGGAATTGAAAATATAGCGACTGGCGAAAACGTCCTGCGATTCAAATCCCGTAAAACCCAGGGAGCGCATTCCCGTTTTCCAAAACGGCATGGCCAGATCTGCAGCCAGAGATTTGGTCGTCTTGCAGGGGGTACCGAAAGAGACAGGAGGAGTATTTATGAAACATTCTTTTCCAAATTCACAATTTAAATCGTCCGGGAAAAAAGGACTGCCTTCTGTTTCTTTTCGTACGCTGATCGGCCCGATTGTGGCGCTGTCCGCCCTCTCGCTTATTTATGGGCTGGCCTATACCCAGCTTTTTCTGGGTACGCTTGCACTTTCCGGGATGATGGCGACGCTGCTGCGAATTCTTCTGCTTACGGGATATGGCATCGGTCTGTATGGCGTATGCGTCTGGATCTGGGGGAAAAAAGAAGGCGCATATTCCGGGCGAAGTCTTGGCCGGGCCGGACTCGGTTCGCTTTTTGTGGCGTGGCTCGTTTCGTTTGTTCTGGAACCGCTCAGTTATGCCGCTTCGCCGATCGTGGAAGGCTTCGGCAACGTCCTGGGCATTCTGGCCATCTTCTTTGTGCTGCCTGGCTTGATCGTCTTTTTTCAGGCGGTGTATACGGGAGCAAAAAGCTGGAGCGATCTGTTTTCGACGATAGCAACGCTGTTTCAGAAGGCGCCTGCGAAACGGATCAGCGTCTGGCTGGCCCTGTTTCTGCTTCTGTGGCTTGCCGATCTGTTTTTAGGCGGACCGCTCTGCACCGTATCGACCGGGGCGTTCGCCCGTCTGTTTGCGACGCTCGTTTCGCTTGGCGAGCCGGGCTGCTCGCTCCTGCTTCTTCTCTTTGCCCAGAACGGATCTCTGCCCCCGGCTTTATGGATCGGCTATGGTGTGCAGTTTGTCGCGGTGGTGATTTTGTCGGCGTACGTTCTGGCGTGGCAGGGAAAACTGAGCGAGTCAGACACTGGAGCGGATAGTTCGAAAAACGGGAAACCGCGGTGTTCGCGCAAAGGGGATCGCAAATGAGTACGGGTCTGGAGCTGCTCCGGCTCAGTCCGACGCAGAAAAGCTTTCTGGAGCGAAAGAAGATCGGCAGTCTGGAAGAACTTTTACAGACGTATCCGATTCGCTATATCCCGATTCTGCCCATCGAACAGTGGCAGGAAGGAGAAGAAGTTCTGTTTTGCGGCGAGATTTTGCGCAGTGAAAATCCGCATATGACCGGCATGAAAAAGGGCGTTGTCCGCTTTTTCGTTTCGGCCTGGGGACAGCAAATCGATGTCTCCGTTTTTTTTCAGGGCTACTATCCCCAGTTTCCGCCCGGCAAGACGATTACCGTCTGCGGCACGTGGACCAGAGAGCATAAAGTGCGGGCGACGTGGACCAGCTTTCAAAGTCTGGAAGAGGGCCTGCAGCTGTATCCTGTCTATTCGCTTCCCGTAAAAACGCGGCGCGATACGATGATCCGGCTGATGAAAAAGGCTTTGCCGTATGCGGATCAGATTGACGACCGCATCCCGCAGCGTCTGCGCGAAAAGTACCGTCTGCCGTCCTTAAAACGGGCGCTGGCCATGGTGCACCGGCCAAAAGATGAAGCCGAGCTGGCGCAGGGCGTACGGGCTTTGAAGTACGAAGAGTTTCTGTGCTTTCACGCGGCCAGACTGGCCCAGGCTGAACGGCCGAAAAAAACGGGCCGCATTTTTGATCATTCGCTCATACAGGAAAAAATCGACGCCCTGCCCTTTGTTCTCAGCAAAGATCAGAGCACCGTTCTAAACGAAATTCTTTCGGATCTGGGACGGGACCGGGTCATGTACCGTCTGGTGCAGGGCGATGTCGGCTGCGGAAAAACCGTGGTTGCCGCGCTCAGCCTGTACGCATGTGCGCTTTCCGGCAAGCAGGCGGCGCTGCTGGCGCCGACGGAACTGCTTGCCCGCCAGCATTTGTCCACCCTGCAGTCGATGGGCATTGAAGCCGGACTGTACTGCGGCTCTCTGAAAGTCCGGGAAAAGAAAAAGATTCTCAAGGATCTGAAAGACGGGAAAATTTCCGTCGTGGTCGGCACGCACGCGCTCTTTCAGGAAGGGGTCGAATTTGAATCCCTGGGTCTTGTCATTGCGGATGAGCAGCATCGCTTCGGCGTCCGGCAGCGCCGGGCTCTTATCGAAAAAGGCGTCGAAGCCGACGTGCTTCTGTTAAGCGCGACGCCGATTCCGCGTACCGCGGCCCACTTTTTGTACGGCGATATCGATCTTTCGACAATTAAGACCAAGCCGCCCGGCCGCAAGCCGGTGCTCACACGCGCCTTTTACAGTTCATCCATGAAACCGGTACTTGGCCGTATTCTGGAAGGCATCGAAAAGGAAGGCCGGCAGGTTTACGTGGTGACGCCGGCTGTCGAAGACTGCGGAGAAATGGATCTGCACAGCGCAGAGTCGATTTACGAAGGCATGTCTTCGGTTCTGAAAGACCGCTGCACGATCGGTCTGCTTCATGGAAAGATGAAAGCCGAACAGAAAGAAGGCGTCATGGCTGCCTTTGCGGCTGGCGAAATTCAGATTCTTGTCTCCACGACAGTTATTGAAGTCGGCATCGACGTGTCCAACGCGACGATGATGGTCATTTACGATGCGCATCGCTTCGGCCTTTCCACTTTGCATCAGCTGCGCGGCCGCTGCGCGAGAGGCACGCTGCAGGGGGAATGTTATCTGCTGAGTTCGTCCAAAACGCCGCAGGCCAGAGAACGGCTTTCCGCTCTGGAGCGCATCGATGACGGGTTCGAACTGGCCAGACTCGATCTGCAGCTGCGCGGTCCGGGCGACTTGTTAGGAACCCGCCAGTCGGGACTGCCGGCGTTCATTCTGGGCGATGCCAGCACGGATCTGAAAATGATGGAAATCTGCGCGCGCGACGCGCAGGAAATTCTTGATCATCCTGAAGATATGCAAAATCACAACATGCTTCGCGCGATCGAAAAAGCCAACGCGAAAAGCGCCTATCTCGACTGATCCAGACAAGACCGCTTCAAGCCAGACAAAAAGATGCCGTGATCCAGCGCCTGTCCTGCAAGGGCAGGAAAGCCGGATCGCGGCACCTTTTCTGATTTTTCAATAAAGCGAGACTTCAAAATAAGTGAAGTCAAAATAAAGTCTGTAAGCGAAGTCTGGACTGCAGGCGAACCTTAAAAGGAAAGCTTTTCGACGAGTGCTTCAAAATCCGGCTTTTCCAGTTCGCCCTGCGAAATGGACAGAACGTCCTTTTCGGGGCTGCCGGCATAGCGCGGAACGACATGCACGTGGAAATGGTCGATCGTCTGACCGGCGGCTTCGCGGCAGTTGGCGAAAATGTTGACGCCGTCGGCACCGAGAACTTCGATCTGACGGTTGCCGACCTGACGGGCAACGGAAAAGACTTTGGCGAGCAGCGCATCGTCGGCTTCGAGAAGCGAGGGCACATGCGTTTTGGGGATGACGAGGGCGTGGCCGAGAGCAGCCGGATTGATGTCAAGAATCACGCGGACATCTTCATCCTCATATAAAGTAGAAGAGGGGATCTCTCCTTGAGAAATGGAACAGAACAGGCAATCCATAAACGAGACAAAGCTCCTTTCCTGACCGCGAAAACGTGCGGCATATCACTGAACAAGTGAAAAGCCAGGCTAAGGGGAGGCCTGACTCTTCATAAGGGGACTAACTGTATGAATATCGCGGATATTCGATACATAACGACAAAGCCGTGGGCAGCTCTGCCGTTCAAATTGTAGCACATTGGCCCACTGTTCAAACCAGAAATGTATGATTCCCCCATCACAAACGGTTCAGAAACCGTGTTTTGCCCGCCGCGGTGGGGGCCAAAGCCCTCGGGAAACCCGTTTCCCACACAGCCAATCCCATAAAATATGAATGTAGTACAGAAAGGAAACCGTTTCGTGAAAAATGAGGATCCTGCCTGGAGAACGGGCTCATCCCGGGAGTATGGGATGCAGTTCCTGTACGATGGGTAAGCGGTTTTTCGTGTGTACGGCTGTATTTTTGCCGGATGGCGGAACGGTTGCTATAATTTCAGACGAGGATTTTTACCATGATCAATATGACATTTTCCCAGGCTGCCTCGCTTTGCGGCGGCCGTTTATTCCATACAGACGGGACAGCTTCCTTCACCGGCGCCGCATCGGATTCGCGTGCCGTAAAGGAAGGCATGCTTTTTGTGCCGCTGATCGGTGCCCGCAGCGACGGCCACGCGTTTGCCAAAGACGTGAAAAAGGCCGGCGCAGCCGGAATGCTGTGGAAAAAAGGCCATCCTGGAAAGCCCGAAGATCTGCCGCTCATTGAGGTGGATGATGTCGTCGAAGCCTTTGGAAAAATTGCCCGCGGCTGGCTGATGGAAGTCGATCCGATGGTGGTCGGCGTAACCGGAAGCAACGGAAAAACTTCGACCAAGGATTTCTGCGCCTCCCTTTTTGGAACGACGAAGAAAACATGGAAAACGCAGGGCAACCGCAATACGGAAATCGGTCTGCCGCTGACGATCTGTGAAATGCCGATCGATACGGAAGTGCTGATTCTGGAAATGGGCATGGAAAACAAAGGCGAAATCGCCTATTTGTGCACCATCGCGCCGCTCGATATCGCAATTATCGCGTCCATTGGTTCGGCCCATATGGAAAATCTGGGCTCCATTGAAAACATCGCCGCGGCCAAATGCGAAATCCTGAGTTCGCTCAAACCGTTTGGTACGCTGGTCTATAACGCCGCTTCGCCTGAACTCGTTAAAGTCCTCGCTGATCAGCCGCTCGATCCGACCTGGCAGCTGGTCGCCTTTGGAGAGGGCACAGACTTTGCGCCTGAAAATCTGCAGATGACCCGGCACGGCTTTTCCTTTACGCTGCCAAGCCTTGGCAGCGATACCTATGTCGTTCGCTGTGCCAATCCGGTTCAGGCGGACAACGCGACAGCCGCCCTTCTGGCGGCAAGAGCCGGCGAGATTCGAAAGGATCTCTGGTCCAAGGCTATTGAAGAAACTGAGCTGACGCCTATGCGCGGACAGATTCGTCCGTTCGGACAGGCTTCGCTCTTTGACGATACGTATAAATCCAACCCGGAATCCGCAAGAGCCGCGCTCGATGCGCTGATGCAGATTCCCGCCAAAGTCCACGTCGCCGTACTGAGCGACATGCTCGATCTGGGCAGTACGGAGCAGGAACTCCACCGCCAGATCGGCGAATACGCAAGCCAGCTGGGCGTGGACCGGCTTTACACCTGGGGTCCGCTTTCCAAAGCCGTACACGACGGCTTTGACGGATACAAGGTTCATTTTGAAAACAAGATCGACATGATCCGGGCCGTTCGCAAACTGGATCAGCTTGATGCGGCCATTCTGGTCAAAGGCAGCCGAAGCATGCACATGGAAGATGTAATTCAGGGCTGTCTGGAAGGAGAAAACATGAAAAAGATTCGTCTTGGCATTCTTTTTGGAGGACAGAGCAGTGAGTACTCCGTTTCTCTTCATTCCGCGGCTTCCTTTTTGCGCTCTCTGAATACAGAACGTTATGAAACGACGCTGATCGGCATTTCCCGCGACGGAAAGTTTTATCGCTACCTGGGCGACGCGTCCGCCATCGAACACGATGAATGGATGGCGCAGGCCCGTCCAATCGCCTGGGTAAACAAAGGCATTTATGACTTTGAGACGAAGGAGACGATCGATCTCGATGTCTGCTTCCCGGTTCTCCACGGCAAAAATGGAGAAGACGGCGCCATCGCCGGCATGCTGCAGATGTTTGATCTGCCCTGCGTCGGCTGCGACATTCTGGGCGCTGCCATCTGCATGGACAAGGAAGTCATGCACCGCCTGTGCGATCAGGCCGGCATTCCGGCTGCAGAATACATCTGCATTAACGAACGCGATCCGCTGCCTTCCTTTGACGAAGTGCGTGCACAGATCGAACTGCCGTGGATCATTAAGCCGTGCAACGCCGGCAGCTCCTATGGCGTAGCGTTCGTGGAAAACGAAGACCAGTACGAAAAGGCAGTAAAAGACGCCTTCAAATACGACGGCCGCGGCAAGATTCTCGTGGAAAAAGCCATTCAGGGCTTTGAAATCGGCTGCGCGGTCATGGGCGATCAGACGCTGTTCGCCGGCGAGATCGATGAAATCGAAATGAAGAGCAAAGTCTTCGATTTCGAAGGCAAGTACGCTATGAAAGATTCCGCCATTTACTGCCCGGCCCGCATTTCGCACGAAAAAGCCGAACAGGCCAGAGAGCTTGCGAAAAAAGTGTTCCGTACCCTGTGCTGCCGCGATATGGCGCGCGTGGATATGTTTATTGAAGACACGGGCCGCATTCTGCTCAATGAAGTCAACACCATTCCTGGATTCACCGATACCAGCCGCTATCCGACCATGATGGCCAAAGCCGGACGTCCTTTCACTCAGCTGATCGATGAACTTGTCGATCTGGCGATGGTAAAGAAGCGCGAGGCATAAGGGGCATGAACGAATTCAACCAGACTCTGAATCCAAACGCGGAAACTGCCGCTGCCGATGTACAAGGAAATCCGGAAAACGAAACGCCGGCGTTTGAAGATGCGCGCGCGATCGCCTATGTGAACCATTTTGACTCGCAGGCGTATACAGACATGATCGCGCCGCTGCGCACCTGGGCGGAAATCCGTCTCGATCAGATTGGTCATAACATGGAAGAAGTCCGCCGTCTGTGCGGCAAGACCGATATCATCGGCATTCTCAAAGCCGACGCCTATGGCCATGGCGCCGTTGCCTGCGGTAAGGCGCTGCAGCGAGCGGGCGTGGAGTTTTTCGCCGTCGCCTGCATTGACGAAGCCATTGAACTGCGCAAAGCCGGCATCAGCGATCCAATCCTGATTCTTGGCTATACGCCCAATTCCCGCTTTGACGAACTGATCGAATACGATCTGATTCAGTCCGCGCTCTCCAAGGATTTCGCGCACGCGCTTTCCGACTACGGACAGACGCACGGCACGAAAATGCGCGTACACGTCAAAGCCGATACGGGCATGAACCGCACCGGCCTGCTTTACGAAGCCAATGCCCGGCACTTTAACGACTTCGTAGAAGTCTTTGAACTACCCGGTCTGCAGATTGAAGGCATTTTCTCGCATTTTCCCGTCAGCGATGATCTCGCCTTCGACAGCCGCAAGTTTACCCGTTCGCAGATGAAGCTGTTTGACGAACTGATTTTCCGCCTGCAGGAAAAAGGGTACGATACCGGCGCCAGGCACATTCAGAACTCCTATGGCATTCTCAACTACATGGATGCCGGCTACGACTACTGCCGCCCGGGTCTGCTGTACATGGGCATTACCAGCGATGACGAAGTGCCGATCGCTTCGCAGCCGGACTTTGTTCCGATTCTTTCGCTGAAGACGAAAGTGTCCATGGTCAAGACGATCCCGGATCAGGCGACCGTTTCCTACGGCCGTCACTACACGGCGCACGGTCCGCGTCAGATCGCGTCGCTGGCCATCGGCTACGCGGACGGTCTGTCGAGAGCCTGTTCGAACAAGGGCCTGATGGTGTCCATTCGCGGGCATCTCGTTCCGATTGTCGGCAACATCTGCATGGACCAGTGCATGGTCGATATCACCGGATTTGACGACATCGAAGCCGGCGATACAGCGGTACTGATCGGCCAGGACGGGGATAACGTGCTCAAGGTCGATGAAATCAGCCGCAAGGCCGGAACGATCAACAACGAAACGCTTTCCATTCTGACCCGCCGCGTCAAGCGCATCTACTTCGACGAAGACGGAAACCTCGCGTAAAAAGTTAAAAAGAATGGAATGGAATCCAGACTGCACGAAAGAATACTGTATTGAATCCAGACAACAGACCGCCGCTGCGGAAAACGATTCGGTTTCCCGCTTGCGGCGGCTTTTGTGCTTTGATTCGCTTTTCTGCTAAACTGTAAACGGTTTTGGCTTCTTTTTTGCCAGACTGAAAACTCTACGTGAAAAACGCATCGCTTTTCGGACGCGATTACATCCCAATACACACCTATACAGCCGCAGCCTGCCGATTTGACGCCAGGACTTCCGGCTTTGAAAGGAGAGGTCTGTCTTGAAATCAAAACGCGAATATCCGGCGATTGATATCGCAAAATATATTGGCGCTCTGCTGGTGGTCGCTATTCATACGTTCCCGTTTGCGGACATCTCAGAGTCTTTCAACCTGTTTTTTATCGCCACGATCTGCCGCCTGGCAGTCCCGATGTTTTTTGTCTGCAGCAGCTTTTTTCTCCTTCAGAAAATCGATCGTACCCCCGGTCATGAAGGGCAGAACCGTCAGGCGCTGATGCATACGCTCAAGCGTCTGGGCATTCTCTATCTCATCTGGACGGTCATTTATTTGCCGTATACGATCTGGAACTACGCGTCCGTCGGCTTTTCCTTCTCGGCCCTGCTTGGCTGGATCCGAGACTTCTTTTTAAACGGTTCCTATTATCATCTGTGGTTTTTGCCGGCGCTGATGCTTGGACTGGCCATTGTGTACTGGCTCTACACGCGCAAGGGCATGCGGGATACGCTCATGATCTGTCTGGCGCTCTATCTGTTTGGCTGGCTGGTCAACTGCTTTGGCCCCATGTGGGAAGGCCTGCCGGTTGTCTCGGTCATTTATGGATTTATCCTGAAGCTTCTCGGTACGGTACGCGATGGTATCTTCTTTGCGCCGATCTTTGTCCTGATCGGACTGGGCGCTTCGAAGCTGCGCCGCATGCGGCTGCAGGCGAGTGCGACAGGCTTTGCGATCTCGTTTGTATGCCTGATACTGGAAGTAACCCTCTATGCCTGGATGGGCGTTCTGACAGATAAAAGCTGCATGTACCTGACGCTGGTACCGGCGATGTATTTTCTGATGCAGATGCTCATCGGCTATCGCCTTCCGTCCAAGCCGGTGTATAAGACGATGCGCAAGGAAGCGACCGGCATTTACGTCAGCCACATTCTGTTTGCCCGCATTCTTCTGCTGCTGATGCCCAATGTGCATCTGGCGGTTTACCTGGGCACGCTGGCCTGCTCGCAGGGTCTGGCGACGCTGATCGTAAGAGGACAGAAAAAGGCAGAGTGGCTGAAATGGCTGGTTTAAATTATGATTAGAATTCATCAGGTAAAATGTGAGGATCCAAAAGAAATTGAATCCCGGCTTCTGAAAAAACTGAATATGTCAAAAAAGGATCTTTTGAGCTGGTCCGTACATCGCAAAAGCGTGGACGCCAGAGGACAGAGGGTCCTTTTTTCCTTTGTGATCGATGCCGAAGTGCGGCACGAAAAGAAATACCTCAAAAACCGCGATGTGACGATCGCACCCGACGAAACGTTCCGTTTTGAAGCGATGGGTACTGAGCCGCTGGCCGGACGGCCGGTCGTTGCGGGCTTTGGGCCGGCGGGTCTCTTCGCAGCGCTGCTTCTGGCGCAGTACGGGTACAAGCCGATTATTATTGAACGCGGCGCGCCGATTGAAGAGCGGCAGAAAGATGTCGAACGCTTCTGGAAAGAAGGCGTTCTCGATCCGGAAAGCAACGTGCAGTTTGGCATGGGCGGCGCCGGCGCCTTTTCCGACGGCAAGCTGACGACCCGCTCCAAGGATCTGCGCACGCGAAAAATCTTTGACGAACTCGTCCGCTTTGGTGCTAATAAAAATATCCTTTACGAGCAGCATCCTCATGTCGGTACCGACGGCTTTGTTTCGATTTTGAAAAATGCCCGGGCGGAAATTGAATCGCTGGGCGGAACGTTCCTGTTCCATACCCGGCTGGCCGGTCTTGGTCTGGAGAAATCGGGTCCAGATGGGCACGACGTTCTGCAGTCCATTACCCTGAAGGGATCCGGTATTCAAAACGCCCGCGCAATTTTAAAGGAGAAGGGTCTGGAGAATCTGATTGTGTCTTCGGATTTGAACGACTCGAACGAAAAAGAGGACTTCCTGCAGATTCGCTGCATGGCGCTGATTGCGGCGATCGGCCATTCGGCTGGCGATACGCTGCGGATGCTGGCGAAAAGCCATGTGCAGATGGAAAACAAGCCGTTTGCGATCGGCGTGCGCATCGAACACGATCAGAAATTTATTGATCAGGCCATGCTGAAAGATCACGCGACGGATCCGCTGCTCATTCCGGCCCGCTATCAGGTAACCGCCAAAACTTCGACGGGAAAAGGCGTCTACAGCTTCTGCATGTGTCCGGGCGGCTACGTAATTGCGGCATCGAGCACGCCGGAAACGGTTGTTGTCAACGGAATGAGCTATCATGATCGAGGCGGCAAAAATGCCAACGCGGCTCTTCTTGTACAAGTCGATGAAACCGACACCGGATCGGATCTGTTCGCCGGTCTCGACTATCAGGAACAGCTCGAAAAGGCGGCCTGGAAACTGTCGAACAGCTACCGGGCGCCGGTTCAGCTCGCTTCCGATTTTGTACAGGGAAACGTCTCGGACCATTTTGAAGGCGTGCTGCCCACGTATCCCTTAGGGACCGTGTTTACGGATTTTCAGACGCTGCTTCCGGCACCGATCGCTTCCTCTTTAAAAGAAGCGCTGCTGTCCTTTGAAGAAAAAATTCCGGGATTTCTGGACGGTGCACTGTTAACGGGTGTGGAAACCCGTTCAAGCAGTGCCATTCGCGTATTCCGGGATAAGGAAAGCCTGCTTTCAAGCGTATACGGTCTGTATCCCTGCGGGGAAGGCGCCGGCTATTCCGGCGGCATTATGACCTCCGCGCTCGATGGTCTGCGCTGTGCCATGGCCCTGATGGAGCGTTTTGACAATTCTTCAAAATCCCCTATACAATGAGAAAAACCATGACTTTGCTGCTGCCCGAACGATCCATTCGACGCTATCTGGATCTGGATATCCGCCAGCTGAAAAAAGACGGAATCCGGATTTTGTTCGTCGACATCGACAATACAATTTCCGCATACGGCGATACGAAAATTTCCAACGAAGCCGCGGCATTTCTGCGCCGCGTGCGCCACTCTGGCATTGAACCCGTGCTGCTGACCAACAACACGAAAAAGCACGTCGAAGACGTGCTGGGCGGCCGGCCCGCGGGCGAACTGCTGACGTTCTGCCTGAAACCGCTGCCCCATAAAGTGCATCGCTTTTTAAAAAAGCGGAGCGTCAGGGCCAGTCAGGCCGCCATTGTCGGCGATCAGCTGTATACCGATATGCTTTGCGGGCGAATTTCGGGCATGCATACCATTTTATGCGGCAGACTGTCCGAGACGGAACGCAAGGATACTTCGATCATGCGGGCCCTCGAAAATGCTGCCTACACGTATTACGAAAAGAAACACAAAATAGATCGGAGGGACGGATATGTCCGAATACTGTAAAGGGTGCGGCGTAAAGCTCCAGAATGAAGACCCCAAAGCCTTAGGCTATACGCCATCCCTGGACGCCGATTACTGCCAGCGCTGCTACCGCCTTCGCCACTACGGCGATGTGACGATTAACATGCAGCAGGGCATCGCGGCGGAAGAGACCCTGAAAAAAGTCAATGAACTCGACGGCATCGTATTCTGGACCGTCGATCTGTTCAATCTCGAAAGCAATCTGATCAGCCGCCTCAACCAGCGGATTCCCGGCAAGCCCGTGGTCATGGTTCTGACCAAGCGGGACGTGCTGCCCGTTACGCTGAGCGACGAAAAGATTAAAAGCTACGTTTCGCGCCGCCTGAAAGAAGAAAACATTCAGGTGGAAGACATTCTGATTGCCGGCTACATGACCAAAGGCTCAGAAAAAAGCGAAGAAATTCTCGAAACGATTTCCCAGACGGCCGACCGCCTGGGCGAAAAGAAAAACGTTATCTTCATGGGACTCGCCAACTCCGGCAAGTCCACTCTGGTCAACCGCCTGCTCCACAGCAGGGAACTGACCATTTCCCGCAACCCGGGAACCACCCTCGACGTGATTTCCCGTCCCTGGCGCGATCGAATTCTGTACGATACGCCGGGTCTGGAAAATCCAAAGTCGTATCTGGCGTGGCTGCCGGCGGACATGCTCAAAAGCGTGATCCCCGTCAAGCCGATCAAGCCCTACATCTGCCAGATTTTTGAAGATCAGTCCTTTGCAGCCGGCGGACTGGCGCGCATGGACGTGGTCTGCTCGAAAAAGGCCAGCATTGTCGGCTACTTCTCCCCGGGCGTGCCTATTCACCGCGGCAAGAAAAGCGATGCCGACCGTCTGTGGAACGAGCATCTGATGGAGATGCTTTCGCCGGCCATCGATCACTCGATGGAAACGATGCAGGCATGGCATGCGCCAAAGCTCAAACCCGGTCAGAAAATGGATGTAGTCATCCAGGGACTGGGATGGTTCTGCGTATCGGGGGACATTTCCTCGATCACGGTTTACGCCCACAAGGGCATTCAGATTACATTTCGAAAGGCGATGATTTAAATGTTAAGCGCACAGAACAAAAAGAAACTCAGAACGCTGGCGATGAATCTCCCCAGCATGATCCAGATTGGAAAAGGAAACCTTTCAGAAGCGCTCTTTGAAAGCCTTTCTAACGATCTGGAAGCCCACGAACTCGTCAAGGTGACGATGCAGAAGACGGCCGCGATTTCGGTCCGCGAGGCGGCGATTGAATGCGCCAGCCAGACCGGAAGCGATATCGTACAGATTATCGGCCGCACCTTTACGCTTTACCGCAGAAATCCGGATAAGAAGACGGGGATTCTCTGATGAAAAAAGTTGCTCTGTTAGGCGGATCGTTTGATCCCGTACACAATGGCCATATTGCCATGGCCAATGCAGCATTAGAGCAGCTTGGCGCGGATGAAGTCTGGTTCGTTCCCGCGCGGATTTCCCCTTTAAAAGACCGGGTACTCACCGATCCGGTCCATCGACTCAACATGCTTCGGCTGGCCTGCCAGCAGAACGAACACTTTCGCATCAGCGACGTGGAGTTCAAGCGCAACGGCACCAGCTATACGATCGATACGATCCGAACGCTGAAAAAGCAGTTTGACGATATTGAATTTTACTGGCTGATCGGCGCCGATCAGGCCGCTCAGTTTGAAGAATGGAAAGACTGGCAGCAGCTGCTTAAGGAAGCGCACTTTGTGGTCGCCGACCGCCAGCAGCAGCTCGACTTGCTGAAAAAGGACTACGGAATGATCCGTCTGTCCATGGAACCGGTCGACGTATCTTCTTCGCAGATTCGTACGGGATTTCGTCTGAATCTCATGCCCGAGAGCGTACGTCAGTACTGCCTCGATCACGAACTGTATCTGCCGGCCTGGATCCAGCCGCAGATGGATCCGGCGCGCTTTGCCCATTCCTGCAGCGTCGCCAGACTTTGCCGGGAGCTTGCCAGAGCCCATCATCTCGATGAGCACAAGGCGTGGCTGATCGGACTCTTTCATGACATCGCCAAGGATCTTCCTAAGGAAGAACAGGCCAAATGGGTCAAGGCAGCGTTTCCGCCCTCCGCCCTGCAGGAACACCACGCCATCTGGCACGGCTATGCCGGCAGTGAAATTGTGTGGCGCATTTACGGCCTGTACGATCCGGTGATTCGCAACGCAATTTCCAATCATGTCAAAGGCACGAGCTATGATCCTTACGCGATGATCGTGTTTGTCAGCGACAAGCTCGATCCGCTGCGCGGCTACGATTCCAGCGCCCTCTATCATGCCTGCCTGCATGATCTGTATAATGGTTTCCTGCTGGTCAAAGCAGAAAACAAAGCCTATCTCGAAAAGGAGAGACAAAAAAATGGACGTACTTGATCTTGTACTCAAGGCAATCAGCGAGAAAAAAGGAACCGATATCGAAGTGTACGATACCCGCACCATGACACCGTTCATGGATACGATGGTCATCGCTTCGGCCGGCAACCTCAAACAGAATCTTGCCATTGCTCAGAATATTAAGGACCGGCTGTTCGAAGCCGGCTGGAAAGGCGAAGTCCGCATGGAAGGCGGCCAGGAATCCAAATGGATTCTGGTGGACCTCAAGGATATCGTCATCCACCTCTTTACCGGCGAGGAAAGAAAGCTGTATTCGCTTGATCGCCTGTATGAGGAATGCCCTGTTACCCGTTACGAATAACGACACCTGGCCGCCTTGCCTGCAGGGCGGCTTTTGTAAAGACACATTTACCATGAAGCAAAGTTCGATCCGGCTTTGCAGACAGGGGGAGGCGCTGATGCGTTTGAAGCATTCGATGCGTTTGATGGGTACGATGGATTCGACGCATTCGATGCGCTCAATGCCTGTCCTGACTCCCTGTTTCCTGCAGAATCGGATCTTAAACAGAAGGCGGTACGACTATGGCAATTTATGAAACACTTGGCCGATACTATGACGCCCTCGTCAAGGACGATCAGGCGGCCGACCAGTGGGTGGACTGGATCGAATCGTTCCATCCCGGCAAAACGGTTCTGGAACTGGCCTGCGGCAGCGGGGAAATTACCGAGCGACTAGCCAAGCAGCACGATGTGACGGCGCTCGATCTTTCCCAGAACATGATCGATGCCGCAAAAGCCAAACCCGGCAGCGAAAATATCACCTTTTTACAGGGCGATATGCGCGATCTGTCCGGCCTGTCCAGGTTTGATATGATCGGCTGCTTTTGCGATTCGTTCAACTATCTTGAAGACAAGGACGAAGTGCGCGCGTTTTTAAAAGAAGTGCGGGCGCATCTGAACGAGGGCGGTCTGTTTCTTTTTGACAGCCATTCGCTCTGCCGTCTCGATGAGTTTGCCGAAGAATACGAAGAAGCCGGCGAATTTGATGACGGCGTGCAGGTACAGTGGGTGATCACGGCGCAGGACGATAAAATTTATCAGGACTTCGCCTTCTACTTTGACGATCGCACTGTCGAAGAACATCACATGCAGACGGTCTTCTCCGACACGGATTTAAAAGAGATGCTCGAAGAAGACTTTGAAATTCTCCAGTTTTCCGGCGACTTTAACGAAGCCCCGCTCGAGGACTGCGAAAAGTATTTCATCGCCTGCAAAGCCAGACCGGCTAAGTAACACCAGTCAGATTCGACGTATACGATAAAGCCATGCGTCTCGCAATTTTTATGGAAGAGGCCGCCGGCTTTATCCCCGAGGCAGAAGCGCTATAAAGTCTTCTGCGAAGCAAGGAGGAAAAACATGCTTGGATTTATCGCAGCCATGCCCCAGGAGCAGAAGGCGATTACCGATCAGATGACGGATGTGGAAGTCCGCACAATTGCGGAAGCTGCCTTTTACAAAGGCCATCTGGCCGATGAAGAAATCGTTGTCGCGCTTTCCGGCGTCGGAAAAGTCGCCGCGGCTATTGCTTCGACGCTGCTTTGCGAAAACTATCATCCCGATGCTCTGCTTTCGATCGGCGTAGCGGGCGGCCTGAAAGAAGGCCAGCACGTCGGCGAACTCGTTTTCTCGGATTATGCCATTCAGGCCGATTACGATACGTCGGCAATCGACGGAAAAGACGGAATCGGCAAAGTGTTCACCGCATCCAGAGACCTGCTCGAACGCGCCGAAGCCGCCGCAAAAGAAGCGGGACTGACGTATACCACAGGCTCTGTGGCGACGCAGGATCTGTTCATGGCGTATGAAGATGACTTCAAAAAGCTGTTTTCCCGCTTTCCGCAGAGTGCGTGCAGCGAAATGGAAGGCGGCGCGATCGCGCAGGTCGCCAGCCAGTTTGGTCTGCCGTTTCTGATCATCCGCACGCTCAGCGACATTGTCGGTCACACCGACAACCCGGTAGAGTTCAGCTCGTTTGTGGAATCGTCCTCGCAGGCTGCGGGACGCTTTGTCAAAATGTTCTGCACCCGATAAGCAGACGGAAATGCAATAGAAATACAGTAAGCGTCAAATAAAAGACGGGTATTTTCTCGACCGCCTCCTTGGGATAAT
>NZ_JBKXLD010000001.1:0-65997 GCF_047010065.1 Allobaculum sp. | reverse complement strand
ATTATCCCAAGGAGGCGGTCGAGAAAATACCCGTCTTTTATTTGACGCTTACTGTGAAGTCCTATTGCTCCCGCAATAATATCCGCTCTGTGCTTTATCAGGAGTGCCTGTGCTGCGGTAAGCCACTTAACCAGATGCCAGGCAGAAAGCGTGCCAAGTATTGCTGTCGTAAGTGCAAAGACGACTGGTGGAACCACCACCGCAAGGAGATGAAGCATGGGCGAGACTGACTACCAGATCTACCTGATGGTGATGGAAAAACTGGCAGCTCAACGGATGATCACCAGTGAGGAAAAAGATCGAATATCCGCCTTACTTAAAAAAGAATTTGAACCTGAGATCACTTTGTTGCTGGATAGTTCTCCCCTTTAGAGTGATGAATACGAACGAGGAGGATACGATGATTACAAAACTCAGAAAGAAGCCCACGGTGCTTCTTAAAAAGAAAAAAGTGGTGGCCTATTGCAGGGTCTCCACCCTCAGCGAAGAGCAGGAAAGCTCCTATGCCTTGCAGGTCAGCTATTTCACCAGGATGATCCAATCGCATCCAGAATGGGAGTTCGCTGGCGTCTATGCGGATCACGGCATCAGTGGAACAGGAACAAAGAAGCGTGTTGGCTTTCAGGAGATGATGAAAGCCGCGGATGAGGGGAAGATCGATCTGATCCTGACCAAGTCGATTAAACGGTTTGCCCGCAATACTGTCGATCTGCTCAGCGCCATCCGGCATCTCAAGGAGATTGGCGTTGAGGTCCGCTTCGAGCAGGAGAACATCTCAACGTTCTCGGAAGATGGAGATTTGATGCTCACACTATTGGCCGCATTTGCGCAGGATGAAAGCCGCAGTCTTTCCGAAAACATCAAATGGGCCGTGAAGAAACACTTTGAGAATGGAATTCCATGGACACTCAAGGATTGCTATGGGTACGTTTCCAGGGATGGACAACTCCATCCGCAGCCGGAACAGGCACCAATCGTAAAACGGATCTATCAGGAGTTTCTGACCGGAGAGCGGATGGTCGACATTGTTATGCGATTGAACGAGGAAGGCGTTCTTTCTCTTAGAGGAAGCGCATGGACAATTGGGCAGATCAGACGCGTTCTTGAAAATATAAACTACACCGGAAACCTTCTGCTTCAGAAAACTTACATAGCAGATCCAGGCAAATCCGTGAGCAAACTGAATAAAGGCGAGCGGGATCAATACTTTGTCCCAGATACTCACGAGGCTCTGATCAGCATGGATGACTGGCAGCAGGTTCAGAAGATGCTTAAGAAGATCCCTGACCGTAAACCAGACAGGACAGATGATCTGTTTCATGGGAAGGTCTTCTGTGGACAATGTGGCTCCACCTGCTGGCTCCACGATGAATCTTATATCTGCAGTGAAAAGATAAAAGGAGGCCGAACCGGAATCAAAACCTGCCATGCAAAGTCGACTCCAAAATACGCGCTGGAAGAAGCCGTAGAGGGCCTGAAAGACGATGAATGGGAAAGAATCACGATATTCCCTGAAAGGCGGTTAGTGGTCCTTCTGACAAGCGGAGAAGAACATATTCATCAGTATCGATCGCGCGCGTATGATTCGCGAAAGGGGTTCTACGAGAACAGAAAAAAAGGAATGATGTTTCGTGCGACCAATCACATGGTGAAGCTCTATGGGGAGTTGGCCTGCTTCGTCAAATGCGAAGAGTGCGGGAAGAATTATATTGCTGGACGCTACAAGCCCAAGGATCCGGAAAAGCTTTATTTTCATGCGCGTTGCAAGCATGAATCCGCATCAGGATTCAGAAAGGGTGAGATGAAAAAGCTCATTGCAGACGTGCTTGGCATCGATGCATTCGATGTCGATATGATGGATGCCAAGCTGAGCCACTGCACCGTCAACGGAAAAAGGGTCACCTTCTACTTTCATGACGGAAGAGAGGAAGTGAGGTACCTCAATGGCTAGAACGGTATTCAAGATCCCGAAAGCAGGAGTGCAATCCAGCACCAACGCTCCCAAGGCCAGACCCAAAAAGCGAGTAGCAGCTTACGCCCGTGTGAGCACGCTTCTTGAAGAGCAGGCTTCCAGCTACCAGACGCAGGTGAACTTCTATAACGAGTACATCAACAGTCGTGAGGACTGGGAGATGGTCAAAGTGTACGCCGACGAGGGCATCAGCGCGACCAACACTAAGCGGCGTGAAGGTTTTAAGGAAATGGTCCATGACGCACTGAACGGAAAGATTGACCTCATTATCACAAAGTCCATTAGTCGCTTTGCCCGCAATACGGTAGATTCCCTTCAGACGATTCGCAAACTCAAGGAAAAAGGCGTAGAGGTCTACTTCGAAAAGGAAAACATCTGGACTCTGGACAGCAAAGGTGAGGTACTGCTGACGATCATGTCCTCGCTGGCGCAGGAAGAAAGCCGCTCCATTTCAGAGAACGTGAAATGGGCCACCCGGAAACGCTTCGCGGAAGGTAAAGCATCAGTGGCGTATTCGAGATTTCTGGGTTATGACAAGGACTTCAAGATTAACGAGGCAGAAGCGGCCACGGTCAGGAAAATATTCGGCTGGTTCCTGCAGGGTCACAGCTATATTGGAATTTCCCGAATGCTTAATGATGGCAATTATCCAACAGCCTCAGGTAAGGGAAAATGGAATGACAGCACAGTCAAACGAATCCTTACCAACGAAAAATACAAAGGCGATGCCCTGCTTCAGAAGACTTACTCCGTTGACTTTCTGACAAAAAAATATGTGGTCAACACCGGAGAGGTCCAGCAATACTACGTGACCGAACATCACGATCCAATTATCGATCCTGAAGTGTTTGACAGAGTGCAGGTTGAAATCGCCAACCGCACCCAGCGAAAAAGAGGATACGCCTTTTCCGGAAAACTGATCTGCGGAGAGTGCGGAGAGCGCTACACCCACAAGACCTGGCACTCCACAGACAAGTACAAGAAAACCATCTGGCAATGCAAGGGTAAGTTCAAAACGAAACACTCCACCTCGTTTCTGACAGAAGCGGAAGTTGAACAGGCATTTGTGAGCGCAGTCAATGAACTGATCAGCCGGAAAGATGACCTGCTGCCGACGCTCAATAACGTTGTCAAATCCGGCCTTGGAATTGATGAGCTTGAAGAGCAGGCGCAAACGATCACAGAGCGTCAGAAAACAATCGAAAGCCAGCTCACAGATCTGGTTGATGAGACCACACAAAGCCCGCTTACCGTCCGGACTCTAGAAACTCTTTCTGAAGAGTATGGCATACTGGATCATGAGCTTGGCGAACTGACGAAGGAGATCAGCAAGCGACAAAGCCGACTCTTCCGGATCCAGGAATATTGTGAGAATCTCACCTCAACCAAAGTGTTCGACGCTTACGACGAGGACAAATTCCGAAATATGGTGGATAGCATAACGGTTCTGGCCAACAAGGAACTGTGCTTCAAATTCATGGATGGCAGTGAAGTCACTGTCAAAGTTTAAAAACATAAAAAGCGTTGATCTGACCGAGCAGGGTTGCAGATTAACGCTTTTTATATTGGGTCTGTTCAAACGGCCTTGTATCCCCCTCATCAGCGCAACGAAATACAGGGAATATTCTCAAAAGTCCTTTATATAAGGGGGATTATTTGTATCCTTCTTCCTCAATGCGGTAGCTCATCGCGGTGTCGCTCAGAAACGAGCAATAGGCGCTGACCAGTTCGATATATTTTGGAAAAATGGGGCTGAGCTGTTCAAACTGCGCGAACGCGTCGTTTGCGGCAGGCGACTGCCAGTAGGCATTCATGCCCTGAATCAGGGAACGCGTACTGTTGAACGTGTTTTCCATCTCGGTTTTCAGAGTGCTTACGCGAGCGGCACAGCTTTCAAGCTGATCCGCGCTGATGGTAATCGATGACATGACTTTCTCCTCCTCTTTTTCGTTATGTATGGATTAAGCTGAAGACCTTCCCTTTCGGTCATATGAGTCTGTCCTTTTGGAAGCTGTCTCGTGTTTCGTAATCTCAGCCGAGTCTTCTGGCATTGAGCGTACGATTTTCCTGCAGTGCGCGATACGCTTCCCCGTCGTGGAGCAGGCGGTCGCCATAAGCGTCCATCGCGTTTTTCAGCTGCAGCATTTTCGGACGCAGTTCTTCAAGTCTTGCCATGAAGGCTGCGCTGTCTTCGCCCTGCCACTGGCTCTGCAGTTCATTCATCGTCTGAATCATCTGGCTCAGCAGCGTTTCGTATTCGCCGGCCCGGCTTTTGAGCGTTCTTCCGGTCCGGGAAATCTCATTAAAATCCGCAACAATTCGCATACGCTATCCTTTCTGAACACATCCGTGTTCCCATTCGTTTTTTCTCATTTATCCGGCCGCTGTGTGCGGCCGCTTTTGGTTTTCTGCTCTTGCTGAGGGGGGATTCTGCTTTTATTTCCGGTCAGATTCGCAGGACGTGATTGGAAACAGAAGCAGATGATCCTGATCGCAGATCGGCAGATCGCTCAGTCTCGTTTCCCCATCCACAAGTCCGTGTTCTTCTTCGAGATACCAGGCACTTTCCGCGCGCGAATAGCCTGAAAGAAAGGGCAGAAAATCGAGCAGATCGTTCAGCACCAGACAGGCTGGATTTGCTATTCGAAGAAGATACGTCTTTCGATCCGTCAGGGTCAGATGCAAAATCATGGCTCGTCCAGTGCGGCGGTCTGCACATCGAAAACCTGTCCGTCTTCGATCCAGAGCGCATTGCCTTCACACGGATACGGCAGGCGAAGGCCCAGACTGTACATCCATTCGTTTTCCGGGTGCCCAAACAGGAGCACAGTTCCCTGCCTCGTTTTTTCCTGAAGAACGGCCTGGATCTGGACAGAATCCGCCCGGCTTAAATCCAGACATTCAAAATTCGTTCCGTTTGAAGCGGATCCGTTTTGTTCAAATGGAACCGCCGTCGGATTTTGCATGTACAGTCGTCGCTGCAAACAACGGGCGGCTTTCCCCATTGCCGGCGTCAGGATAATCAGAGTCGTTTTTTGCCCTCGATAAAACAAAGGGGATCGACTGGAAAGATCGATAGCCATGAACAGATCACCCGGTTCTTCTTCAATCTCGTCAGCTTTCAGTCGCAGGCGGCATTCGGGCAGGCGATAAAACCAGGGCCGAATGGTCTGCTGCGCCCTTTTCTGACCGAGAATCAGCCGCTTCTTTTCGCCTTGGATCCTCGCAATCGCTTCGTTTTCCTTAACCTGACCCGGTACGCTGGTTCCCAGAAAGAGAGCGCGCATTTCCCGATCGGCCAGATCGAAAAGAATGCGACAGTCGAGTGTGCCGATAAAGGAAGACCGCGCATAAGGGACGGTCGTAAAGACCAGAATCAGAGTGATGGCCGCTTTTTGCGGCAGCCGATCGATCTGACGTATAGCGGATTCAAAGCCGGCGGGATCATCAAGGACGAAAATCGCAGGACCAATCTCTTCCGGCAGGGCGTCCAGGCATTCCGGCGCAATGACTTGATCGACCCCTTCAAAATTCAGGGTGGAATAAACCGCTCTTTCTTCCTTCGATACCAGGAGCGATAAAGCGTGTTGAAGTGTCTTTTCTTTTCCAGCCATGGCCATCGGTCCGCACGGCAGTCGAAACGGAATCGTTCGATGGATTTCATCGATGAGAATCTGATCTGAGTGTTCTTTCTCTTCGAGCGGATCGGGACAGAGAATCCATTCATGGGGCAGTCCCCTGGCGGCAATCGTCTCGCCGATCTGATCCTGCAGGGTTCTTCTTGGCTGCAAAGCCCACAGGCCGTTTTCATCGAGATATTCGACGGAACTTTTCTGATCCGCCGGCGCCTTGAGATAAAAGACGCGCCCGCGCTTTTCTGCACTTCCCTGCACTTGAAGAATGAACTCTCCCGGCTTCTTTAAATGCACCGCCCCGTCATGCCCGAGCACTTCCCTGGAATCTCCGGAATCCAGAACGGAAAAACAGAGGCGGCTTCTGGAATTGGCCCAGATCTGCTCGTCCACCAGACCGGCCGGTTTCTGTGTGGAAAGAATCAGATGGACGCCGAGGCTTCTTCCAATTCGTGCCGTTTCCTGCAGCGATTTCATGAACTCTGGACAGCGGGCTTTCAGCTGACCAAATTCATCCACGCAGATGAACAGATGGCTGAAAGGAAATGGCGCCGTTTCTGTTCCTGCCGCCTGCTGCTGTATCTGTTCTGCAATGACTTTCTGGCGCCGGTTCAGCTCATTTTCTAGAGCCTTTTCCATACGTTCAATCGAGGCCGCCTGAAGATTGGTCATCAACCCGGCGGTATGCGGCAGCGCCAGAAGCGGTCCGCCAAACGCGCCGCCTTTAAAGTCGATCAAAATGAACTGAACCCGAGAGGGCGGATTTTGCCATGCCAGCAAATGCAGCAGGGTACTTAATCCTTCGCTTTTTCCGCTTCCCGTCGCTCCGGCAACGAGCGCGTGCGGGCCATCCTGAACCAGGTCCCAGAACACGCCTGGCGCCAGTTCAATGCGCAAATTCAGATTGCTCGAGCTCCAGAGCGGTTCGTTTACTGTGCTGGGAACCGGCAGACTGAACAAATCGGATGCCAGACCAAAGCCGCTCGCTCGCAGTTTCTGCCGTTTTTGCGTTCGATCCAGCGACAGGCGAATCGGGGCCGTCTCCCCTTCGGGTTTTGAAAGAGACGTCTTGCAAGTACAAGGAAGAAATTCAATACATGCAGCATTTGCAGGAAGCTGGCTTGCAAAGAGTTTCTGGCGCGAACAGATCGTCCACTCCAAAGACGGATGAAGAGTGGCAAAACGAGAAAATGCCTGCACATGCGGAAAGCAGAGCGGTGTCTGTTCGAAAAAGCAGGCGGAATGAACCGGCATCTGCTCCAGAGAAAAACCGATCCACGCAAAACGCCGTCCGGAAGAATAGACCATATGGCACCATATGAGAAAAAGATCAAGCAGGGCCGATTCGTCCAAATCCGAAAGCGTGATCGTCCTGCCTGGTTCCAGAAAAGACCAGGATGGTGCGCTGAAGCACATTTCTTCCAGTCGATGGACGGCTTCGAGGGCTTTGGGATTTTCGGTCTGCCAGCTGATTTTCGGCTTTCGAAGCGTGATGCACGAGGAAAACTGAACGCCGGCGGGAATGGCCCAGTCCTTTCGCAGACATCCATGACGAAGCGTGTCTTCGAGAAGACAGAGTGTTTTCGCTTCGCTTTGAAACGCGCTTGTTTTCTTTTGGCGCCGTTCTTCCATTTCGTTTGCTACCCGGTTTAAGTACGCCAGATAGCTTTCCTGCGTCTTCTGCGCTTTTCGAAAAATGTTCTGCTTTTGCTTGCGGCCCTGCCAGCCATACCATCCGCCAAATGCAGCTGCGCTCATTCCCGCCCCGACAAGAGATGCCCCCAGCGTTTTCCAGTCACCGGGATTGAGCAGTGCACCGCTGAGTGCCGACACCAGCGAGCTGATCACCATCATTCCGGCGGGAGAGGGCATGCGCGTATATTCGTCGGATTCATCCCGAACGAACGCTTCCAGTTCAAATTCCGCCGGTTTCTCCGGAGATTGAAAGGCATACGGCACAATTTCCTTTTCCCCCGAGGGTGCATCTCGTTTGTGTACGTTGGCCATTTCTCGACTGGGGCCATCGGAAAAAGCCGGAGGAGCCAGCAGCAGTCGATTCCAGAACATAAACAGAGCACCTGCCGCAAAAATCCAGTCGCCTCGATTTAAGAGACAGGATTTTTCAACGCGCTGACCATTCACATACGTTCCGTTGCAGGAAAAATCTTCCAGTTTCCAGAGACCGGGCGAATCCGCTCCAAAGGCCGTCTCAACCGGCTCTGAAGAGATCTCTCCATCATCCTCCGTACGGCCTGCGAGCTCGATTCGAAAATGGAGCGGCGAAGCGTAGGGGAAATCTGCGGAGGCCGTGAACGCAAAACCTTCCGGATCCAAATCGAGCGCCATAAAGCGCGTATTCACCCGACACAGGTAACCGCCAGACCAGGGATGGAATTCGTGAACAGCTAAAAGGGGGGCCTCCATAGTAGAGTCTGTCTTCTCTTCTGTCTTGGCCGCTTCGAAGAGAACGGCCCGTTCTGGCTCAACGAAGAGAAGCGTTCCGCAATCGTCTGCGTTTTCCATCCGCAGCAAAGCCGCCAAGCAGTCCGCAGGCCAGAATCAGTCCTCCCATGGCCGATGCAGGTTTCACATGCAGGGTAAGCGTGTCGAGTTTCTGACCGTCTTTGAATACTTCGACCCTCTGATTTTTTCGAGCGCTGTACAGTTCGAGATACGGCTGCCCCAGCTCATCTTCCTTCAGTTTTGCGGGCTGCTCTTTTCCATCGATTTGAAGGGCATAGGAAGCCGAAGGATCATCCACATACAGGCGGAGCGCTTCGCAGGGCATAATGTCTGTTCCATCCGTTTGGACAAACCCTCGGCAAAGCATAACTTCCTTGCGATGAAGCGCATCCCTGCGAATCATCCGGCCGTTTTCATCGAGGGAACAAAAGCGTTTTAAACGCAGCCCCGGCAGCTGGATCTGCTCCTGAAACATCTTCCCCGAATCGATGACGGTCCAGCTTTGATCCACCTTCTGCTGTCTGGCGTCCAGAAAAACCGCCTGAATCTGAAACGCAGAATTCGATTCTGCATCAAACGCCTGTTCGAGCGATTCGTACGTTTTCTGGGTATCGAGCGACTGTACAGTAAATGCTTCAAGCGTCCCGTTTTGAACGTCGACTTTCAGATCCTGAGCGGAGGACGTAAAAATCAGCTCACCGGGTTTATACGCTTTTTCATTTCCTTTCAAAGCGGTCTGAAGAAGAGAATCCCCGTATTTGCGGCTGGAAGGGCGAAGGCTCTTTTCCGGATCCGCGCTGAGAACGGCTCCGGGATTTTGTCGTCCGGTCGGCGCAAAAGGCGAATACAGCAGCGGATCGTCGAGAAGCGATACGCTGGAAGAAGCGGAATTTGAATCCGTAAAAACCGAAGCGGTCAGCTCAGCGGATGGCCGATCCTGCATAAACGAAAAACTAGCCGAAGAATTCCAGCTGGAATCAGAGAGAGGTGCGTCCTGATACGTGAAGGCATTCTCGACATTTAAAACGGATGGATCCGAAAGATCTGTGCCGTTCGTCTGCGGATTGGGCTGAGGCGTATCGGGATGTTCATACACCGCAAAATCCGAACTGTCGTTTCCTCCTTCCTCTGGCAAGTCATCCTCCAGAGAGCCGTCCTGAGAAGTATTTTCACTATAGGAAAAATCGGATTCGGGACGAGACAATTCACTGGCAGAAAATCCTCCAGCTGCCCAGGATACATCCAGCGGACTGAGCCGTTCGATTTCCGCTGGAGAATGGAACGACTCTGAATATCCGGTATCCGGCTCAGCATCCGGCTGCCCGTCCTTGTTTTCGAGGGAAGGACTATAGACGCTCCATTCCAGTGCGGCACCCGTCGGTACATGGATCAGCCGAAGCCGGCTATGCGGATACTTCAGCGAGAAGCGAAACGAATCGCCCAGAGCGTACACTTCTCGCCTTCCCTCTTCATCCTCGATTTCCAGAACGCATTGCCCAGTGTCGTCATTCAGTCTCAGACAAAGTTCGGTATCCGATAAAATCCGTTCGCCCGGCGTAGCAAAAGGCGCCTGAGGCATGGAAAGCGGCCAGTCGATACTCTCCGTTTCTTCCTGCAGTTGTCGCTGGCTGGCGGAAGACATGCGCTGAAGGCGTAAATACGGGCTGAGCAAGAAGGGACTGTCTTTGGACAGGGCGATTTCGCTGCTTTCCAGAATGTGTCCGTCTGAATCCTGCAATTCATAGGAAAGAACATGAAATCCTTCATCGAGAAGAAGATCCAGATCGTGCAGACGCGAACCATCGAGACAGAAAATCGACCGGTGCCGGTCGACCTGCGGATAACAGACCACCCGCGCCTCAGCGAATACTGAATTCGCAGGATTTTCTGGACTAAGACTGGCGCTGCAAGTCTGCATCACCGTTGTAACCACAGTCATATTCATTCACCTGCCTTTTTACATGCCGTTGATGACGGCTGCGGTTCATCTATTCATACGAGCCTGAATTGTCGAGGGCGAAAATTTGAGACGGCTTTTGTTTTCTCGAAAATCATTCCAGGCTGGAAAAGTCATCGGATAGTTTCCACAAAAACGAATTGTTTTTCTCATCTTCCTGGCGATCGGTTTCCAGAGCGGAATTCGTAACCAGAGGAAAATCCGAAAAGAGATCCTCTTTCTGAATTTCCTCTATGGAAGCAGCATCGTCTGAATCTGCGCTTTGCCAGTGCAAATACAGTTTCCAGAGATCCGGGGCGCGTTTGGCCAGAGCGTTCTGCATCGTTTCGTTTAAAGAAAGGGTCTGTCCGTTCTGCCGTTTTCCAATCAGCATGTACACGAGCGAACGCGCACACTCTCCGCTCATCTGTTCAGGAGTTTCGATCTCTGCCAGAAGGCGTTCGAGCCGATCTGGAGCGACCGCATCCGGCGTAAGGGCGACCATCTGCGCCATAAGCTCAAGCGGTTCCTGCCATCCGCTCTGGTCTGGGAGTTCTTCGAGCAGATCGTCCAGCTGCTTCTGCGGGATCAGGCCATACACTAAAAGCTCCAGCATCGCCTTTGAAAAGCGGATCGAATAGTTCGTATCGTCTGGCAGATGATCCATACAGAAGCCGGCCAGACTGCGATGTTCTTCGCGCAAAGCCGCTTTGGCCGCCACACTCCACTCCGCCGGGCTCAGTTTGCGCTGCGGTTTTTCTTCCAGAAGTCTGGCATACTGGGCGCACAAAACCGAGGCTTCGGGAAGTCCGTTCGACGAGTCGAGCGCATACGCCAGCCGCTCATTTTCGCCTGCCTGGGAAGACATTCCAATCGGCAGCACAAGCATCAATACCGAACAGCACGCGACCAGAAAAAGGGACAGGATCAGCAGCGCGCTTTTCTTTCGCGATTTCTTAACGGCCTTTTTCATGGCCTTCAACGACGAGAATCGCCGTCTCGGATCGGTACTCAGTGCTGTCCACGCAATGAGCGAAGGTCCAAACATATGCAGATACAGACGGCCCAACCCGATCTGATCCGCTCGCTCATCCATGCGTGCACCGTCCGCGCCTTCAGGCGGCAGCGCGTCTTTATTGACGAAGACCGGACGCGTGCTCCCGATCGGCAGACAGGCATTGAAATCGATCAGTACGGCATGTCCATTGTGGACCAGGACGTTGTCGCCTTTCAAATCGAGATACAGATATCCGGCCTGATGCACCTGTTCGATCAGCGCAAGAATTTGAAGGAAGATTTCTTTTTTCGCCTTTCGCGAGGGGCGTTCGTGCAGCCATTCCTCTAACGAACAGCCCTCAAACCAGGTTTCCACCAGCGTGTGGGCATACAAATCGGATCCATACTCCACTAAAGAAGGAGTCCACATCGAATCGAGCTTTTCCAGAACGTCTTTTTCCCGTCGCAAAGCGTCCAGAACAACGGAGGGCGCATCGATCGGAACGCTTTTGCGCACGGCTTTCTTTTGGGAGAGCGGATGCATTACCAGATCGGTCTGGCCATGCGGCGTCTGCTTGAGCGTTTCGATCCAGATCCAGGATTCACTCATGGAAAATCACCGTCCGGCTGCCCAGCCGAATTTCCATTCCGTCATGAAGGCGCATTTTCCGAATGACCCGCTTTCCGTTCAGCCATGTGCCATTGGTCGATTTCAGATCCTGGATGTACCACTTTCCCTGCGTATGCGTCAGCCGGGCATGGGTCAGTGAAATCGTGGGATCGATCAGAACGAGGGGACAGTCTGCCCGACGGCCAACAACAATGTCCGCTCCCTCCAGGTCCAGCCGCTTCCCTTCCAGATCCAGAAACGCAGGGCGCGCCAGTTCTTCCAGCAAAACCGTCGGATTCGCAGGCACTGCTCCTTTTCTGGATTTGGAAGTCGAAGAATTTCTTTTTGGCGTCATGCTGCGTTCTGGTTTCTGATCCTGCACAGCAGATTCGGATACCTGTTCTTCTCGTTTTGACAGATCGGGCTGGGATGAAGGATTGAATGCCCCCGAATCGGGCCAGAGCGGACGAGGGGCAAGCGGGCTCTCATGCGGGCTGCCGTAAGGCGTAAGAAGCGGTTCTTCGCGCACCGAAAGGGCGGAAGGTTCTTCAAGACCGTAAAGCGAAACCGAACCGCCAAAAGGCGTGTTGCTTTCTGGAACGCTGTGAGATATCGGATCGTCTTTTCTCGTTTTCCTTGCTTTCTTCCGTTTTTCTGTTTTCTTCGGATTGGAATCATCGGTTCCTTGCGGATTTGGTTCAAGCTTGAGAAGATGCGCTTTCTCTTTTGAAGACGTGTCGGAAAAAGGATCGAATGGCAATCCTTCGCTTTCTTCCCGGGAAAAATCAAGCGGGGAAAGCTTTCCGTCAAAACTTTCGGGCTTTGCCTTTTCAGCCCGGGGAAACAGAGGAGAGCACGCCGCAAAGGACGTCTTCTCTTCATTCAGAGGATCCGTATTCGTATCCTCTTCTTCCGACTCGGTCCACACCAGATCGTCCTTTTCTTCCAAACCGCTCATCCCATCGCCGCGAAGCGGATAAAGCGGTTTGGACCGGACATAAGGCGGTATGTCTTTTTTCAGACAAAATCCGAACAGACGGTTTCTGGACAGAAAAAGCGTTTCAAGCTCCTGGAGAAGAGCATCCGTTTCCAGCCGGCCATTCGCCGCCAGAAACAGCAGCCCGCAGACGGCGCTCGCTTTCGGATCGAAATAGTCCAGCAGTTCCCGATACAAATGAAGCAGTTCCTCCTGCCGCTTCATCCAGGCTCGAAAATGAACCGGGGCCCGGACAAAGTAAAACGCGTCACCGCGAAGGGACAGAAAAATCGTTCGGGCGGAAAGCAGAACCGGCTGGCTTTGCATCGCCTTTAAAACCTGTTCAAGCAATCCATGCAGAAACTGACACGCCAGTCGGGTTTCCAAATGGCTCTGCACGAGAAAATCGTGCAGAGAAATCCGCTCTTCCAGGCTGTAGTACGCGCTGCAGGAAACAGGATCGAGGCGAATTAAGGAAAGAAAGCTTTCATCCTCCTCATTTTCCATAACCCGCTCGTCATACAGTTCGCGCTCTTTGACGCGCACCTGCAGGCGATTCAGTCCATAAACAATTTCTGTACATTCCATCAGCATCTTTTCTCTCTCCTTTCCCGTGGCGTTCGTCGTGTTATACGAGCGATCGCCTACGAAAGGAAAACCGAATTGATTTCGACGTCATGCGAGAGTCAAAAGATGGATGGAGCCGGAAGACACGGGCGAAAGAAACAGCGATAATGAGAGCATGTCGCATAAAAAAACGCGCTCGGATGGACGCGGCTTACCTTCTTCTTTCTGGCTTTGGGGACTTTGCCTCCTTCTGTGTCTGTGGGCGCTTGGTCTCTGTTTATCCTGCAATCCCTGGCGGGACAATCTGACGGGTCTGGTCTGGATCGACCATAAATGGATGAGTGCGGGCGGGTTTATTCCTTTTGCCTGCCTGTTCAACGCCTGTTTAACGGATCGCGTGTTTCGTCAGTGCGAAGAAACACGTCTGGCCCGGCTTTCCCTTTTGTTCTGGGGAATCGGCTGGATTGGCGCATGGCTTCCCTGGCAGGATGTGAGCGTAAACCTGCTTTGGGGTCTGCTCAGCAGCCTGCACCTGTTTCTCTGTCCGCTTGCTTTTTGCGGGATTCTTCTGCTCTGGCTGTATGCGGCGCTCTCCTGGACGAGCAGCCGGGCGCTTCGACAAGCCGCGCAGGGAATGATCGGGATAGCGGCGGGATCTCTGGCTTTGATGGCCTTCAGCCAGTCCGTCAGTCTGTATTGCGAACTCTTCTTTCTTTGCGCTTCCCCTGTGTATCTGGTCTGGAAAATTCGAACATTTTCGCGGGACGCCGGCTCGTGATGTTGCTGCATCGCTTTGGCCGGTCCCTGTTTTTCGTCTACGAAAACGAAACGGACCAAAAAAATCCGCATTCTCTATTGATGAGAAATGCGGATCAGCTGGAGATTTTTCGATTTGAATTCTGGCCGTTTTAAACACAGCGATTGCGTTGAGGCGCGTTCAATCCGACAGCAGCCCAGGGCTTCAGATGTCTGCTTTCTCTTTTTGGACAGGCCGATCGTCCGTTACGATGTGCAGAATTTCCGAATGATCCTGACTGAGGTAATCCTGTAAAAAGGAAGGATATGCCCGGTACTGATCGAGCTGGTCGATCGGAAGCCAGTACATATACTCACGGACGCCCTGCGAATAGCTGTGGCTGTTCAGATTCTGGCTGCCTCTGGGTTTCATCCGAAAGTAGAAGCAGATTTCGTGGCATTCCCGCTCCTGGCCAAACTGCGTATCGCAGAAAAAGCTTTCATGAATGATCGCCAGGCGATCGACTTCATACGCCACGCCGGTTTCTTCGAGCACTTCGCGGCAGACCGCTTCCTGCGCGGTTTCTCCATGCTGGACGGCGCCGCCCACGGAAT
The DNA here is from genome assembly GCF_047010065.1 of Allobaculum sp. Taxonomy (NCBI): domain Bacteria; kingdom Bacillati; phylum Bacillota; class Erysipelotrichia; order Erysipelotrichales; family Erysipelotrichaceae; genus Allobaculum; species Allobaculum sp. The sequence continues at coordinate 51,495 of NZ_JBKXLD010000001.1, read as the reverse complement.
AGCAGTACGGGCTTCTGGCATTGCCCGCAAAAAGAGCACAGCCATCCTCAATGAGGATGGCTGCAGCGCGATAGCGAAACCATTTGTTCTTGCAGGAAAAGCCAAGATCCATTGACATAGAATTTCCTCCAGATTTCACTCGGACGTACGTCCTTATCGTTTTACCGGTCTTGCATGACCGTTTTTTTGTATCCGGAAAGCCTGATCAGGCTTCGTTTTCCTGAGACAAACTGTACTCGTCAGGCTCATCGAGCAGATGACTCTGCTGAATTTTTGCGAGATAGTTCTGCGCGTTTTCAACGTAGTAAAGGCTGCCGCCCTGACTGATCGTCTTTTCAAAATACATTTTCGCCAGTACGTAATCCTGCTGAACAAAAGAGATCAGCGCAATATAGTAGGCGCATTCCGCACTCTGAAGGCGGCTAGTGGACGCTTTCAGAGACATGAGAAAGTATTTCTTGCTTTCGTTGAAATCGCCGTGCATCAGATTCAGCTTATTTTCCAGCATGCTCAGCTGCGAATCCTTCATCATCATGCCCATCTGACCGCGCGGAAAACGCATTTTCTCCACGGCGTCGATGCAGCGCTGAACGCCGGATTCGTCTTTCAGCTGGTAGTAAATGCTGCCCATGAGCAGATAGTACTGAAGCTGATCGGAGAAGCTCGGACGGCGATAGGCGATCAGAACGTCCTGCGCCAGTTCCGGCTCATCGAGATAAATCAGACAGCTTGCCATGAGCGCCCGGTTAGCCAGCTTGTAGTGGCTGCCGCGTTTTGAATAGTAGAGCAGCGCAGACATGCAGGCTTCCGGATTGCACTCCTGATACAGAAGCATGGCAATCGAGTTGAATGCCTGCATCCGTACGCGGGACAGAAACTGCATGGCGACCATGCAGACGGTCAGCAGAAGAATCAGAATCCAGAAGTTGTCGATGAAGACTAGAGAGCATCCAATCGCAACCAGACCGAGTACAAACGCGAAACGAATCGTACGCATCGTACGGCGAACGTTTTCCCCCAGTGCCTTATAGCTTTCATCCAGAGGGTGATGAATCGTGTAAATACGGACGATTTCATCATCGCCGGTAATATCGGCCTGGCGAAGGGCTTTGCTTGTCGAACGGTTGAGCGTGGCCCAGCCGTAAATCCATACGATGATCGTAACGGGAAGACTGAGAATGCCGATCAGGACAACCCAGTCGGGCATGAACATCAGAAACATCAGAACGATGAAGATGGAACCGCTGTAATAGGCAGAAACGACATTGGCGACCGTAATCACATTCGCCATGCCCATCAGACCGATTCCGCCGGCAAGGGAGATCAGGAGCGGCTGTTCCATGACCGTTTTCAGCACGTCAGCCGGAAGCATATCCTTCGCCATGCTCCAGAACAGTTCGCTGGAGCTGAAGAAATATGTGGTAAGAAAGCCGATCAGAAAAGCGCCGAACAATATCAGCAGCTGCCGCTTGCAGTTATATTTCCACATGAAAAAACCTCTCTAACACTCGATTCTCAAAAGAGCGAGTCCATGAGAATCTCAAATAATACCTTACACAAGTATAAAAGACGAAAACCGATCGTGTGTCTAAAATTCCCTAATGGATGATGTGAAATTGTGGTATTCATTTTATTCCGACACACCGCACCAGAAAAGCCAAGTCGATTGCCGCGACAGGCAAACACTGGATAGGAGAGCAGGAAAATACGGAACGCCTCTTTCCGATCTTTCTTGCCGCCTGTACGCACAATCATTTTTCCTGTTCCCTTTCCGGTATTCTGGACGGCTGAATCCACAGAAAAAGGGGCCAGACCCAATTGGCGATTTTCAAAATCGTCATTCGGATCCGGCACCCTGAAATTCGAACGAATTCACTGGTTGCCTGCAGACTGCCTTTGAACTGCCGCACAGCCTGACGGCTTTCCTTCCTCCCCTATGAAAAATGACTCCAGAGGGACGAGAAAACCGATGCAGCGGACGATTCAGGCAATCCGAATTTTGTTAAAAACGTATAGCCTGGAAAGCAATTCAGTCGTTTTTTACTTCCCTGTACGTTTTTTCAAACTCTTCTCTGGTCAGCAGATTGAACGTAACGGACAAAATCTCCTGCTTTTCGCTGCGCTCAGCTTCATAGATCACAACAAGAGCGTCTTTGGCTGCCGTTTCCAGGGTTCCCCAGAGCTGCGCCTGAAAGTAATGGTCTTCATCTTCCGGATGAATTTCCAGTTTTCCATGCTTCACCAGATACTCGATCAGATCGTTTGACGGCTCGCCGACCTGCCAGGCCTGACGGGTCTCCGGCTTCTGAAAAAACGTATCTTCCCTGGCTGCGGGAATGTGATGTGCGAGGAAGAAATCCCGCGTGTTCGGATACGGATAGCCTGCGCCATCGATCTTAATGTAATCGCCGGCGCTGGCATGCTGGCCATGCGCCTGTCCTTTAGTTTCCTGCGAAAAGACTTCAAAGCTTCCATCCGGCAGCTGGATCAGTTTTTTCTCCTCAAGCAGCTGACGGATTTTTGGATGATGCTCATCGAGGGGATAAGCGAAAAGCGGGGTATCACAGATTTTCTGGATATACATGAATGCAGATTCCTTTCCTTTGCATGCTGAAGCACGGAAACTTTCAGTCTTTTTCGAAATCCATGTTATTACGAATTTGCCTGCGAATTTGCGCTTTCGTCTTTAGCTGGGATCGTATTGCGTATCGGTGCAGGCAGGCGCGTGATACTCGGTCGGATCATACGAGCGGCGTTTAAGCATGAACTCATCCGAAGTAATCATGTAGTCATAATCCGCTGCGCCCGATACCGTCTGGCCGTTCTGGCTCATATAAACGGGATCCCCATACGTCGAATCGCACTGGTAGTAATTGCCGTTGATTCGGATGACGTTCCATCCGTGGGGGCCGTTGGGAAAGACATTGCCGGTAACCATAAATGCCTGAATGCCCTGGTCCTGAAGCAGGTACGTCATCATCTGTGTATAGCCCGCGCATACCGATTCCCCGTTCATCATGGAACTGATCAGATTCTGGTTATCCGGTGCGCCGGCAACATATTCCACGTGTTCCACGACATAACTGTAGGCCGCTTTCAGACGGTCATATTCATTGGCCGGACTGCCAATTTCACTCCGAACGGTCTGCAGCTTTTGTTCGAGTTCCCTGTTCATCGCCGTCACGGCATCCAAAGCCCGGTTGTAGCGGTACGTGAAGGTGGTCTGATTCCCCATGACGGTATAGCTGCCGCCGGTATCCACCCAGTAAATTTCCGGATGCTCGCTGAGAAGACACATATAAATATTAAAGACGTGATCGCTGTCATCCGTAACCACAGAAATATCGGGATCGAATGCGTACAGACCCGAAAGCATATCGTTATAAATCTCCTGATCTGCAGCGCACATCAGACTGTAGTAGTAATATTCATTGCTTTTCATGAGCGGTCTGGCATTAGTCGGGTTGTCCTGAATGACCGTTCCTAAAAGATCATAGCCAGGATTCTGGGAAGAAGGGCTGGTCGGGGCACTTGCGGATGACCCGCCGTTTCCATTTCCGCCATTGGAAGGCGCCGTTAAGCCGGATGTGCCGCCGCTTCCGCCGTTTGCGGGAAGCGCGGGAGTTCCACTGGATGCGAGCGGACTGGTAAATGTGCTGTCGTAATAACGAAAAAGATACGGCGTGGCCAGAACGGTAATGGATAATAAACAGGCAATTCCAGTTACGGCCAGGCTTTTCAAAGCCCCTTTTTTTCCGTGGTAATCGTACATTCCGGTTCTTCTCATTTTCCTGTCCTCCTCTTCTCTCTCTGCTCAGTTCTGCTTCTTCGAAAGCCTCCATGCAGAGGCTCACTGCCCATTTGAGGAAGCGTTTGATTTTATTTTAACGAAATGCTTTTTCGACACTGTATCTTTTGAGAGCATTCTATTCAGAATGATCGTTTCTATAGAGATAGGGGTAAAAATACAGAAAATCGAAGCCGCCCTTTTCCGATCCGTGCGGCTGTGATGGACGGACGGTTTCCAATAAACGAAAAAGACGATTTTCCGAATCCGGTTCGGTAAAAATCGTCTTTTCTGATTATTTTTTTCAAGGATTGTCTATTCCTGCCTGTCTAAGGGCAAATGGAATTCAAAGGGCGAAAGCCTTTGTTTTCAGTCCTTTGTGCGGCTGTGTTCCTGGATAATTTCACAAAGGCGGGCGTTGGTCTTTCCGTTTCCGGCAATAACCGAAGTCGGTCTGGCAAACTGAAGCGGGCGTCCGTCGTAGTTGCTGGCTGCACCGCCGGCTTCGCTTAAAATCAGAGAGCCTGCCGCAATATCCCAGGGCTTAAGAACCTTTTCGAAATAGCCGTCGATGCGGCCGTCCGCGATATAGCAGAGATCGAGTGCGGAAGAGCAGATCCGGCGGACATCGATGCATTCCTTAAAGACTTTTTTGGCCAGATCAAAGTTGGCGTCTGCCTGATCTTTATGCGTAGAGCCGGCTCCAAATTCGACCAGCGCATCCTTAAGTTCCCGATTGCTCACATGCAGGCGCTTGGATCCGTTGAGCCAGGCTCCTTTTCCCTTTTCTGCCGTAAAGCATTCGTCGGTAAACGGGTTGTAGACGACGCCGAACACAATCTCGCCGTTCTGATACAGACCTAAGGAGACCGAACTCATATTGAACCCGTAAACGAGGTTGGTCGTTCCATCAATCGGATCAAGAATCCAGCAGGGATCTGAAAGACTTCCTTCTTCTTCTTCCGAAAAGAAGCCGGCTTCCGGTGCCATTTCTTTCAGTTTTTTCTTCAGAAACTCGCTGATCGAAAGATCAACCTGCGTGACAAAATCCGCTTCCCCTTTCATTGCGATCTGCAGATGATCCTGGTGCGCAAATTTTCCAGCTTCCTTAACTGCGTCGATAATTTTTGAATAGTCCATCTCTTGATCCTCCCTCAGAATTCGGCAGTTCCATCGTCCGCCCGATTCAGCATAAGCACATCGTGGTGGTATTTCTTTAAAAACTCGATCCGTTCCGTTTCCGTTTCAAAAACGAAAATACGGCCGGTTTTATAGTTGCTTTTTGGATGATGATAGTCCGCCGCGTCCTGAAATGTCCCGCGGATGAAAATCGGGCGGTTTCCAGATTCTTTATCCAGAATGGTAAATCGATGAATTCCATCTTTTTTCCCTGGTTCGATCTCCATGTCCCCGAAAACGCCTTTGGTGGATTTTGAAGCCGAAAAGATTCCGACCAGTTCCCGGTCCTGACAAAGATACGTTCCCTGCCACCGGGTAATATCCCACTGGCTGAGTTCAATCGTTCCATCCGCTGGGTTATAGCTTACCTTATGATTTTCCGCATTGGCAATGATCTCTCCCGGCTGCTCCCCTCGTAAAAAAGTAACCGTTCCCAGTCGGAGATATCCCTTCGCCACTTCGCTCATATGGACCTGATAGTAAGGGCGTCCAAATTCAAGCTCATAATAACTGTCCACAGGCATTCCCCGGATCCAGCCGCTCACCTGACTGGTATTGCGATTGACAAAGTTGCGGCAGCTTCGGATCAGCTTGTACGGATCGGTTGCCGGCACAGGCGAATGAATGGAACAGACGAACTTCAGCTGATCGCGGATATCGTTCACGGACTGGTGAGGATCGAGAGCCTGAAGTTCTTCAACCGGCATGTCCGCGTTTTGCAAATACAGATCTCTGGCCCGCACCAGCTCCGGTGTCAGGCCTACCCAGACTTTAATGCCCTTGTTTGTGGACGTTTTAACGGTCTGGCAGTATTCGTATTCTTTCTGGGTCCAGCTTTTTCCTGTATCGTCGCGGGATCCATACCGCAGCGAAAGAATCATGAGAAAAAAGTCGGAACTCTCAATCATTCTCCGGATATCCGCAAAGCCCTCATCCGCATCCACCGCAAAATGTTCCATCGCAAACGGGAATACGCTGTAGTCAATCAGTTCATCGAGAATGCTTTTGCGAATATCTTCAAGATCGCTGGTGGAAGACAGAAAGGCTGTATAGATCGACTCGCGGTTATTCATGCTCATCCCTCCTTTTCTGTAACGGGTAAAGAGAAGCTGTCCCTTTCTGGAAACGCAGCTCCTGTTCCCGTTTTTTCTTCAATAAAGCCGCATCGATGATTTTTCTACTTTCGTGTTGTGTATCTGGAATTGCCTTCCATCACAGCCTGACGCGTCCTTTCTTTCAGTTTTTCAAAGGCAAGCTGGCGGCCTGGGCTGGATGGGACCGGATCCTTGAGGAAGAACCGGCCAATTTTCTGACAGAGCGTAACGTCGAAACAGGGCAGGTCATTTACCTTATAGTCCTTTTCCGGATACTGGCTTAACGTCGGACGATTTCCCTGTTCATCCTGCAGCGGATTGGCTTGCAGGGTTGCTTCACTCACCTCATCGAGACGGTCCGCTTCCAGACTCATTCCATACTCCTCGCGCAGAAAGAAAGGCAGGGACAGTTCTGGAGTCGTTTCCACTAAGCAGACGTGCCGCATGAGATGGCCGTCTTTGGACTGATTTTTAAACTGGTCGATCTCGTTTCGTTCGATCACGGGCATGTACGAATAGCCTGATACGCGGGTGGCGGCATTCCATCGCCGCTTTTCCATCCACGTCAGATCCGAAATCACCGATGGAATTTCAAAATAGCCTGGATCCACGTCCTGGACGCTCTCGATCCGGCTGAAGGCGTTCATATTCCGGGCTGGACTGGATGAGGCTAAAGAACAGGAATCGTTCAAAGTGCCTGGCTCGATCACCGCCGACTGAATCAGCCCCAGATCAAAGAGCTTGTATTCCGCATGGGATGCTCTCGACCAGTTCGACCAGTTGCCGTAATCTTTTTTCAAAAAATTCGGGGCTCCCTTTTTCTTCGCTTTTTTGGAGGCGGAAGAAGTGGTCCGCTTGCGGTGTCGAGTTTCGGCCGGTTTCTCCTCGGCATAGCCATGAATCACGTCGTAGCGGAAATTGGATTCCACGGACGTTTCGAGAATGCTCATCTGCAGCGCCGCTTCGAGGCTGAAGCGCGCCTGATCAAATCCATAAGGAATGACAATGGGCACGTATCGTTCGGTGGAACCCAGAGCTTCTTCTTCGATTCCATTTTCCGGGGTTTGCAAAGTCAGCGGCAGCGGTGTCTGCATAGAAGGAAGCAGCGCCGAGTTCTGAAGGATCGGTACGACGAGCTGCCTGCCGATTCGTCTGGAATCATAGTTTCTCTGGGTCAGGAAAAGTTTCATTCTTTGCGCCATTTCCATATTTTCCGTCTGAGCGTCCTGAGCGAGAACGATATAATCCGCTCGAAGTGCCTCCTCCATCAGTCGTCTCATGTCTTCGCTCTCATCCAGACTCAGAAAATTCAGTCTGGCATAAGGGGAATTTCTTCGATTTCGCTGTGCGGATAAGACGGGATCCGGGCAGAGCAGATCTTCGTTTTCCAGACAGGAGAGCATGAGTTCCGGATAATTCAGATGAAGTTCCTTTTCCATGCTCGACTGCGAAGGATTCATGACCGTAACGGACAGACGGTGATTTTTCATCTGTCCTAAAACGATGGAGTGCAGAACAATGGATTTCGCCGCGGATGAAGATCCACAGACCAGCAGTTTCAATTCTCCGCTCTCGGATTCAGGCTTCTCAATCAGAGGAAGAAAGAGCGGGAGATCGCGCAGAAGATTGAATCCCATTGTCATATAGTCTTTTATTCCGTTCACCTCGAGAACCCGATCCCCGTTCTGGGCGGAGAGGTTCAGAAGATGATCAATGCGCTCCATCCATACCGGATCGTCAATGTAAATATTGACCAGCGTGCTCTCTGTGGGAAACGGAGCTTTGAGCAGCGGCTGCCGGCCAAGGGAGCGATTGAGATAATCGTGCTGAAGAACGCTCCATATTCCGGCTTTCTGGGAGCCGCTGTATTTTGTGAAGTTGGACAGAATTTCGTAGTTTTCCATGGTGTCGCCCATCAGGTAATACACCACCCGGGAAGACTTCTGCAGATGAAGAAGGCGCGGATCGGATTTCACACAGATCGCCTGAATGCTTTTCGCGCGTTCCACGAGTTCCATATTGGCTTCCGAATCACTGGTCATGTACGTGTCTGTAAAAATCAGCAGCGGCCGCTTGCAGCTCGAAGGAAGCGGGTCATTCAAATCCAGACCGTACAGCGCACGCAGTGTCTTTTCATCCCCGCGGGCAAGGCGTCTGTGGATATCCTCCGCCATTAAAATGGTTGCCTCGCTCAGCGACGTAAACACAATTTTCGGTCGGAAGGGGTGCCCCATAATTTTCAGCACCGGGAAAAGAATATCCAGAGCGGTCACGACCGAACTCAGCCCGCAAATGGGAGCCGCCACATTCAATACGGCGGTCAGATCCAGCAGGATGGGCTTGATCCATGCCCAGGCTGGATAGGGACCGGACTGAATCCACCAGTCAATCGCCTGCTCTTCCATCGCAAGAAACTGACCGTAATCCGCATCAAGAGAGACAGTCTGCAGCGTATTGATTATGGACATGGATACGTTTTCCAGTCCATTTGCATCCTGCGCGATTGCCGGACTAGGGCTGCTCAGTACAAACAGGTTTAAAAGGAAAACCGTGATGAGAATCCCGCCTGTGAACACGAAAATTCGATGAAATCGAAACTGCGTACCAAAGGCGAAAACCAGCATAAGAATAAAAATGATCAGTATCGAACCAGCCAGCACAAGCAGACTTTGCATATTCTTTCTCCTCTTCCTGTTTTTGGAATAAATCGAGTTCCAGTATTCTTTCAGTTTACGGAGAATATTCAAAATGCGGATGCGGTTTATTATTTTCGTTGCATTTTAATCCTCTTCCGTAAAAAAGCGTCCCTCATTTTCTGAATGAAGGACGCTTTTCAAAAGGCAAAATGTACAGACTGTTCCCTCCTGAACGTTCATGCAGGTACGGTTCTATTGAACGGCGCACCCGTTTGAAGCGTTGGGATTTTTTTCTGGAATTGAAAGCAGACGGGCTGAATCCATTCGATCCCGGTTACTGTTCGCCCGCTTCTTCTTCGCTTGCATACGGAATGGGCGGGAGCGTATTGAACGGTGTCTTGCTTGTACCGAGCATCGAATCCTGCTGAATCGGATAGTTGGCGAGGTACAGGCGCATACCGATTCCATACTCATTGTCTTCCAGTTCACGGTTGCGCATATACCGTATGGCGCGTTCGATCTCGCCCATCGCGACATAGTACTGGACTTCTGTCCAGACAGCCATGCCTTCATGCAGAAGCAGGTTCGTCTCCTGGTTGTCATACCCTGGTCCTACGTTCTCGGAGTTCCAGTGCTCAAACTGCCAGGCATGGGTCATTTCATGCACAATCGTCGATTTCACATTCCAGAGCGGAGAACCATTTTCCACATAGATCACTGTCTTTCCCTTTCGCGGCGAAGCGTAGCCTACACAGCGGGGATCCATTTCCGGCGTCGGCTTGAAGTCGGTCAGGTGCTTGTTCACCTTGCGGGCGTTCACCATATGGAATTCCAGTTTTGTTCGGAAGGTAATGTTAAAGATTTTCTCCAGTTCCGCATGCGTTTCATTGACTACACGCTTGAACTGAATCTTATTGCGTACAGCAGTGGCCGAGCATTCCGGGCAGCGCTCGCGGCCGTCTTTGAGCGTATCGTAATGACCTGGAGTAAGCTGCTGACCGCAGAAATCACAGTAATGGATACCCGGCATGCGCGGATCATACGTCGATCCGGAATCAAAATGCGCTTTGGCGGTACGGGCATCGTGAAGACTGCTTTCTTCGAAATGCATGCCTCGCAGGTATTCGAGCGTCGCGTCGAGCGCAAGCCAGTCTGGTACTTCCTGGGCGCCGTACTGAAGATACGGAAGAATAACAAACGGGGACTGGATTTCATCCTCTTCTTCCAGCTCTTCATCTTCCGCGAAGATCGCTGCTGGATTGGAAGGTCCTTTTACCGGTTCGGATATGGGCTGTCTGCCAGGTTCGGGTTTCGAACCGCCGCCCGTTTCCTGCGAGCCGTTTTCTTCGGGGGCGTTTTCCTCAGAATCCTCGTCCTTGCGGCCGCGTCCAAACCAGCCTCTGCGTTTTTTCTTCCGGCGGCCTTTTCCTTCTTTCGGATCCGGAGCCTTGGCCGGTTCGGGTTCTGGTTCCGGTGTAGGCGCCGGGTTCGGTTCGGGTTCTGGAGCAGCAGGCGGTTCGTGTGTTTCTACAGAAGACGTACCCGAAGACGGGTTTGCCGCTCCTTCTGGGTTTGCCTCAGTCTGCGGTGTCGGTTCGGCTTCACCAGAAACGTTTTCAGAAGCGGATGCTTTCTGCTCTTTTGAAGCAGCAGGCTGATCCGCCTGGGAAGCCTTCTCGGTCTGAACGTCAGCCGGATCGGCTGCCGGTGATGGATTCTCAGCTGGAGCAGGTGTTTGTTCGGATGAATTTGAAGAGTCTGCGCTCTCAGAAGAATTCGCTTCGTCTTTTTTCCGTCGGCCAAATCCAAAGAGCGGCATCACGGAATAGAGCGTCGGACTGGAATCCGAAGGCCGGCTGGCCATGGATCGCAGCGATTTTTGCGAAGGCAGATAATTCTGCACCTGCGTTTCGTTCGAACCGTCTTCATCACTGACGTCGTGTGCAGCGTCTTCGCCTTCTCTGTGCGTGGTCGATGGACCTTTGGAATTCCATACGAGATAGTCAGCAATGATTTCCATAATTCTCTGCAGATTTCTTTCTACTGTCACAAGCAGACCAAGATCGATATGAGAATCTTCCACAATATAAATCGCGTTCTTCTCCATATCTTCCTCTTCAAAAGCGACACAGGCAGAAGCCGCCCGGTTTCGATCGCGGTAAAGCGGATCGTTTAAGACGGCTTCCGGAATCTGTCCAGGAAGCGCAATCAGATATCCGGTCTCGTTTGGAAACAGAGTTCGGAAAACTTCGTTAAGCAGAACGGCAACGGTGTAGACCACTTCCGGTTTCACGTTTTCCAGCGTGATCTGCAAAAATTCCTTCTGATACAGGCGGCGAACATGGGCCGGTTTGAGCCGAACGTGCGAGGCGTGTTCAAAATCGTTGGGCGAAGGCAGATCCAGATAGCCGTCGGTCCGGACTTCAATATTCGCAAAGCCATGACGGATGACCATATCCCGGAAATGATTTTCTCCTGGCTGCATCTCGACACCGGAAATCTTATAGTCGCGCAGCTGACGGTAATACACGCGCCGCATGAAGTGATCTCCGGAACGGCGAACGATAATTTCGCTGTCATTGGAAATCGAAACGACCTGATAGTAACGGCCGTCCCACGAAAAGAACTGTCCAGGCAGCAGGACCTGATAAATCTGGCCGAGCAGCCGGTTGCCCATCGGATATTCCTTCGTTTTTTCGTTTTCAATGACGAAGTAAACCGAACGCAGGGCGGAGTCGTATACCGAATGGAGCTGGTCGAGGTTAATGCTGTACTGGAAGCGGGTGGTCTGAATGTCCGCCCGATAGGCATTGACCTGCGTCGTGTGAATCTTGAATTTTTCCTGTCCGGTATGCTTATGGATCAGATGCTGAAGGACGTCATATGTTTTTCTGGAATGAATGCCATGGATGGCCAGCTGATTGCTGATATAGCTTTCGTCTACCGGTTCCATGCTCATCAGCATGAGCAGCCGGATAATGAAGTTGCGCTCCGTTCGGGCGTAATCCGGAACAATCGTCGGGATCGCTTTGGAGTCAACTGTCATCATTTCGGCATTGGCCGTCATGTAATCGCGAAGCATGTAGTTTTCCGAAAGAATATTGACGAAGCCTTTCTTTTCCAGACGCGAGCTGAACAGGCGGGCGATGTCAAATGCGTTTCGAAACTCATCTTCCACGATCAGATAGCCTTTTTCCATTTCCGGCACCTGCCAGAGATGGCTTTCATAATGCATGCGCTCTTCCAGCTGGTTCTGTTCCAGACGGGTGTGCGTATATTCACAGAAACTTGGGTAATACTGCGAAACGTTCCAGCGAATATCGGCAATCGGCGATTTAGAAGAACTGAACCAGTAAATCTCATCTGCCCCATTCGCCAGACCTTCAAGGGCGATTTCCGTACCGACGCCAAGATAGCGGGAAATTCCAGGAACAATGCGGTTCTGCATGCCAGGGCCGTCCACATGCCAGATCGCCCGGCAAGTGCCGGCTTCGCTGGCAGGCGGAGCAAGGACTTCAACAAGCGGCTGATGGACGAGATGGCTCAGGGCGTCGACCAGACCGTCCACACTGCGGTCGAGCGCGCAGTAAGTGAGCGGATCGCCCGAAGATTCACAGATTTCCAAAATGTTTCGCAGACCGATCTGACCTGTTCCTAAAAGATTGGAAGGTTCCAGAAGCAGAACGAACTGTACCTCTTTGAGGAAGCCGATATTGTTGTGAATGAACGTGTGGTTATAAATGTTGTGGAACGTAATGATGCCGACGCTGATGTCGTCGCTTCTTCCCTTCTCACTGAGCTCCTCCGTCATCCACAGCTTTTTCAGGTTGGTCGTTTCCAGAAATCCGTCGGTAATCCATTCCTTGATATCCTGTGCGTCCGTACTTCGGCCGCAGATCACGAGAACCTTTTTATTTTTAAGGAGCGTGGCAATCATCGGAAGCATGAGGTAATACGTGAAGTCTCTATAAAAGGGATTCATTACGACCAGACTTTCACGGTTAAGCAGCTGTCTTGCCGCCTTCTGATAGTCCGGCTGCAGAGGAATTCCGATATCCAGCAGGGAGTTGAAATACGCAGAAGCCAGTTCATCGATTTCTGTGTTTTCGAGAGCATCTTCCTGATAGAGTCCGGTGACTTTTGCCACCGTTTTTCTTTTCTGATGATCATCGAAGCAAAGCCGGTCTCGGAACATTTTTTTAAGAGACGCACGGATCGTATCGCATTCCGCGCTGTTTTCTTCTTCGGCCAGAATTTTTCCTTCGTTTTTCTCAGGCTGCCAGCCGTTTAAAAAGGCGAAGCATTCTCCAAGAATCAGGATTCCGGCAACCGGCGTCATCATTGCGGGAATGTTCGATCCCCCAATGCCGGAATACACATACTGGGTAATGAGATAAATGAAATAGCAGAAGAAGACTGCCGCCATGATCAGAACCCGCAGATTGTAGTACCGCGGCTTGAGCACGTAGCGTTCCTGCGGATTGGTGTACTGCCGCAGGGCTCTTTCATCTTTCTCGTAAAATTCGCCAGAAGTCAGATCAAACAGATAGGCATGGTTTTCCCAGAGGCTGACCAGTTTTCGAAACGTCAGTTTCTTGACGAGCAGCCAGAACAGAGCCAGCAAAATGTTGGACCAGACAAAGGCCCCCAGACCCGTCAGAATCGTGCCGGCCAGCCAGGCAAAGAACGCATAGAGATAGCGGCCAAGCAGAGGAATCTGGCCCGCCAGATTCGCGATCCAGATCAGAATGTCGTACAGAAACTGAAGAACGGCATCGTTGTTGAACATGCCAAGGCACACAACAAGCAGACAGAGAAACGGAACAGCGAACTGATAGCAGCGCTTTTTCGGTTTTTCATGAATCAGAAACGGCGTCATGATGAAAAAGAACTGAAAGGCGAACAGAACCCAGAACAGGATAAAGGAGATAAATGCGTGGATATAATTCATCGGTTTAATCCTCCTGATCCTTCAGGCCGCTTTTTTCTACGACCTTCATTTCATAAGGTTCCAGACGTTTTTTATCGATGCTCGTCACAAAGGGAAACGGCGAATGAATGACCGTTCCGTCCGGGAACGAGACAAAGACGGGATCTTCCGGTTCTTCCAGCAAATATGCCGGGTTTCGTTCAGGCGGAATTTCCAGATCGAAAATTACCGTATGCACGATGCGGCTGTTCGAACCTGGCCAGATGTTGAACGCGTTCATCCAGCTTTTTACCGTAGCCGCCCGGTTGTCGATGGCCTTGATGTGCGCCAGACACTTCAGCTCCTGATTGGAGCGGCTGTTGTTTTCCTTTTCGAAGCGATAGACAATTCGATTTCCCCGGATGGATGCGCAGCAGTTTTTCAAATACTGCGTAATCGCGGGAATTTTGGCTTCGATGGAGTGGAGCGCCTGATCAAGGGTGTAGTTGTATTCGAAAATGCGAACCCCCAGAATCACCCAGAAAACGACGATCACCGCAATGCAGAAGATCAGCATGCCAATCGATGCCGCATAAACTAAAAACGAGTAATCCCCCATGGACTGATTGCGCATCAGACAATAGGCGACAAAAGGAATGACGCCTAAGAAACAGGCGCAGATGCACACCGCTGTCGCGGCGAGCGCCTTGAAGGAATACATGCGGTGGCTCATGTTTTTCTGGACCACTTTATCCCGTTCTTTCAGTTTGATGTGCACCTGTCGGAGCTTCATCATGATCGGCGTATAGCCGGAAAGGACTTCATGTTCGTAATCGGCTGTCTCCTCCCGTATCGCGGCGATCTGATAGGAGTTGAAGTTCAGCTCCTCTGCCGATTCGAGTTCGACGGCCTGATGCGCGTACTGACAGCTGCGTTCGACCGAGCGCTCATACGCACCGATTACTTTTCGAAACGCTCTTCGACTTACGCGGACCTTCTTTTTCCAGGCAGGCAGTTCGGGTCTTGGCAGATCCCCTGTCGGCCCGGTAAAAAAGCGTGGAATATAAATATCGTCATTCGAAGTGAGGGTGATGTCGACCGGAATCGAACGTTCGAGATCCGGCGTATCCAGATTTTTCGAGGTGTAGTTCACGGAATGAAGAACATCAATTTCCTGCTGCAGAAAGAAGCGAATATCGTTCATTTTCAGAAGGTATTCTTCGAAATAGGTCTTCAGAACCTCTTCACTGGCGTTGGCCGACATTTCATACAGGCGATAGGCTTCAAAAGTTCCCGCCGGGAACTCCTCTTCCGCTAAAAGCAGCACGGTCAGCCAGAAGCGAAACATGGATTCCTGAAACATGGATGTATCCGGTTTGGCCTGCCTGAATGTGAGAAAACGGCAGGCTGCAGGATAACGGTTTCGCTGCCAGAACAGGGACGCATAAAAATCGCCGATATTTTCGATTTCCGGTTCTTCGTACGAGATGGAATCGGATTCGGACTCAATCATCGTGCGAAACAGAAAGATTTCGTCTGGCTTTGGAATCGGCATTTCCGACTGCTCGGAAAGTTTGTCGTACAAAGCCTTTTGCTGATCGAGAAGAATCTGGTAATCGTCATCGCCCATGCTTTTGCGCCTGGTCGCTTCCAGACTGATGTCGGGAATGCCCCCAAGCATCTGGCTTAAGCGGATCAGGGCGTACTTGCTCTTATGGACTAAAGGAAACAGATCATCGTTTTCGATGTAGTCAAAAGGATTTCCTTTCTGGGTCGTCTTTTCCCGGTTATCCAGTTCCCAGTGATCCGCCGCCGTCCCGTCAATCGGGTCGACGACAATCGCGCGCCAGTTCTTAACGCCTTCGAGCTGGGTCTTTAAATCTGGAAGAGCTTCATAAAAGTCTTCACCATTTTCGTCCCAGAAACAGAAGCAGACTTTTTCTTTTTCAATTGAGTTTTCGAACAGCAGCTTATGCTGGTCAAAGCTTCTCTGCGCCGATCTGGGATAAATAATGACAGTCAGCAATGTACACTCCTCCTTTCTTTTTTCAAAAGCAGAAATTCAGTAAAGCAATTACAGTAAGGCAAATCCATCATGGATTCGAAGGAACGGATCTAAAGCGGGGAAAAAGCCGACTGGCTTCATCGCAAAATGAAATTTTCATCTTCTTCGTGAATTTCCATCCGCGAAAAATAGATAAAGGATAGAAGAACGAGAAGGAAAAGCCGCTGCAGGAAAAAACAGAAGGAAAGAAGAGATTTGGCAGCAGTTCCCCTCTTCTTTCGATCTTTCAATCCTTTGAAACTTTTCGAATCATGATCCTATAGGTAAATAGCTCCTGCATTGGAAGGGCAGTGCAGGAGCTATTTCAAACGTTCAGCCAGATCCTGGCTATTCTTTACAGAACCAGAGAGAAGCCAAAGCTATTTCTTCTGAATCTTTCAGTGAAGTAAAGGATTCGGGAAATTCGAATACTTTAAGCGTTCTTTGCTTCTTCGCCGTTCTTTGCTTCTTCGGCATTTTTTGCCGCCGCATGAATCATTTCCTGATACTTGCGATCGTAGAGCTCTTTCATCGTTGGTTCGTGATGATACTTCAGCTTGTAGAGATACTTGTTATCGACGATCTCATCAATGCGGTCGCGAATCAGAGTTACGGATTCATCGTCAAAGCGTTTTGCCGGCTTCGGTACGTTTACGTAATCAGTCATATTGTTCAGGAAAAGCTGGAACTGATCGGAAATAATCGAGAAGGCTACCGCGTACATCTCATCTTCGCCTGTAAACGTGCTGACATAGTTTTCGATCAGAGCGATCAGGTTATCGATCATGGAAGTGAAGTCGGACAGATAGTAATCGCAGTTCGGCATGCTGTATTTGAGCCAGAAGAGAAGATCGAATACCGATGGTTTCATGGGGCTCTTTACAGGGATGAATTCCCGGAGAACGAATTTTGGCTCGTCCTCGCGGACAGCTTCTTCATCGTAGTAATCGCCGAGTGCCTTTTTCTCATCCAGCCAGTTGATTCGACGGATCAGGGTAGACTGCGCGAGAGACAGGCTCTTCTTCACCTGCTTTTCCTTTTCCGCTTCCATTTTGCGAAGCATGATGTCTACCTGCGGCGGGTTGATGCTTAAGGCGTCGAGAACTTCGTAAAGTTCATCGCAGCTTGTGCCGTTTGGAACAATGAAGTCTTCGTTGCTGGAGTTGGAAGGCTTATAGATTACGTCCATGCCGTCGAGGTGATTGGAATCGACTTTCTGATCCACATCCCCGGTAAGCATTCCCCAGAGGAAAGCCTGGAAGATTCCGTCTTCGACAATCTTCTGGTTGCGGTCATCCAGATCCGGCATATACTTCGTCAGATGCCAGTGACGGTCCATGTGGGGAGTGATCTCGAAATTCTTCTCTACGTTCGGACCCAGTTTCCTGTAAATCCGCATATAGGCTTCGTAGTAGTCTCCGCCTGGCTTTCCATTTTCCGGAGCGCGGAAGCGTTTGAAGTCACCCGGATTGAGTGTATATACCGCTTTGTAGACGAGCAGATCGTACTTGGAAATGTTTTTATCCGCAACGCCGCCAAGTTCCTGATTCAAATACTTCTGAACAAAGTCATGGCGAAGCGGGTCGTCATCCAGCAGAACCGCCGGGTTATAGGCAGCTGCACGAATCACGTGACCTTCCACACCCATCGGCTCTTCGAGGAACATACTGGCCAGATTGTTGACTTCGGTCAGGGTATCCGCAGCGACCAGTTCTACATCTTCACGGCTGAGCTCATCGGCATGACGTTCAATTTCTACTTCTTTCATCAGAGCGGAAATGACGTCCATGTCAATGACTTGCGCGAAGTGATTCTGAATTTCATCTTTGTAGTATTTGATGATCACATCGCGGAACAGTTTGCCAAAATGCGAAGCTGCCGGAGGACGCTTTTCCGTTTTGGAATATTCCAGAATATCCTGGAAAATCAGAGCGGAAAGCTTGCCGGTAATTGATTCCTGCGCATCCGCTGCCCCGACGATATCGAGAAGTTCTTCCAGGCAGGCCTGACTGGTACATGTATAGCGAATAGCGCTGCCGTCGCGGTTGGCAATCTGCTGAGGAATCAGGCGTACGCGATTGCTTTCTTTTTCCACAAACGTTGGATACGTTTTATAGAAGTCATCAAAATCGCTGGCCAGCTGAGTAAAGAATTTAATGCCTTCGCCATAGACAATCAGTTTTGCCCATGCGCTGGCAAACGTGAAAAATTCGGATTCATCACTGACAAGCGTTTCCGTTTCCTCAATAAATTTCTTGATGATCCGTCTTGAAATTTTGTTTCGATTTTTCTTGTTGTAGCGATCGTTCGCCGTTTCCACTTTATTTGTCGTAGCGGGATCATCGAACGGATGCAGCATGGATCGTTTGGCATCATCGTCTTCGCCAAGTTCCTCCTGGGCCGTCGAGTAGGCATAATTGCAGTTGCGAACCATGGCATAAACCATGTAGCGAACGGCGTTTGGATGAACGAAGCCTCCGTCTTCCGTCTTCAGATAATGCTGGAAGTAATAGGGTTTCGGATTCTTTCCTCGAGGTGAAGCGCTGAAAACATCCAGGGCAACGTGACGGCCGGTTTCACGGGAAACGCGCATCAGACTTTGTGCAAGTCGAATGATGGCCCCTTCCAGAGAATTGATCGCGCCTTTATCGACTTTGCCTTTGGAAGCCTGCAGGCGTGAACGCTGTTTGTTGATCTCAAAAAGGATCTGTTTGATCTCTTCGTTCTCGCGGATTTTCTTTTCCAGATGACTATCCAGAGCATGGACGAAGGATCGGGACAGTTCTTCCCACTGTGTTCCTTCTCCATATTCATCTTCGTGTTCTTTATGGGTCTGGCGGAAAATCATCTGCTGGAATGTGCCTTTGTCATCGGATTTGGAGTCTACATTCTTAAGGTAGAACGTATGCGGGTCTTCAAATTCGACCGAAGGATCCTGCTTTTTCTCCGCTTTCCGTTTATTCAGGTCTTCTGTATACGCTTTATCGATCGTCAGCCATTCTTCACCAAGCTGTTCAAAGCAGGTCTGTCCGGCGAGATAGTCGAGAATTTCTTCATACGGATATTTCAGGACCGCAGATCCGGCACCGCAGAAACGATCCCGTCCGCCCGACTGAATGAGCGCCTTAATGGCATTGTCTTCACTGGAGTTGCTTCGACTGGATGCGCCGCTGATCGCCTGCGCGTAAATCGTATTGGCTGCATACGTCATGTATTCATCGAAGCTGCTGAGCGAAAGATCATCCGCGTTGCGGCGATCAAACAGGAAGCAGAAATTGAATGGCGATTCGTTGTAGTTCACATCTTTTCCGGACATTGGGTGAGGAACTGAGAACTCAAGATCTTTGTACTTTGTGTTTTCCAGAGCCTGGTCGCCTTTGCGCATGAAGGCATCCAGCTCACGGACGGATGCATAGGCATTGGCAAAGATGCTTGCCTTCTCATCCTGGCTCTTTGCGGAAGCGAAAATTTCCGGCAGCAGGAAGAAACCGCGAACAACCGATCCGGTTTTGTTAAAGCTGGAGTTGAGAAGATGCTTAATGTACATCGCAATAGGAATTACGATTCCAGAGCCCGTACCGCCGGCTAAGGAAGACACAATAATGACGCGGATCGCCTGGTTGCCAGCATCGCCGTTGAGCCGGAACAATGTGTCGATCGCATCGTCGAGCGCACGCAGCTTGCCTTTGCTCATCGCTTCGTCCAGGGCCAGCCGGCTGATCGCACGAACCTGTCCTGCACCTTCTGTCGGTGTCTTGCTGTTCAGAATGGTATGAATGGGGAACCAGTCTTCACGGGCGTGTCTGTTGCGCTTGAGATAGTCTTCAATTTTATAAGGTGCCGATGTCTGAATCTGTACGACCGTGGCATCTTCTTCTTTTCTGTGTCTCAGATCATTCCGGTCTGTATCAATGCAGACAAACTGCAGGCGGTTTCTGTCTTTCAATGACTTCGCCATCTTCGAAAGCTTCGTGCAGATCGTACTGCCCGCGCCGCCAAGTCCAATAATTACTGTTGGAGCAGTCATTCCATTTCCTCCTTTTTTCTTTTTCTCTTTGTAGTGCTGATTTTTATTTCTGACTGGCCAGGCCAGCCTGTGAAACCAATAGCGAAAATGCCCGTTCGTCTCAAGTCCGCTTCCGTTAATTTCCCTTAGAACATACGGCTTTACACAAGGCCTTCTGGATCCTGGACGGGCGGGTTTAAACCTTGTGAAGCCATTCCGGATCAGTGTTTTTTGTTGGAAAATTTGAAGCTGACGGTGACATTGGGGTCGGTCATCACCTTAAGACCCTTAAGCACAAACGGTGTTTCATATCCGAACACAAGATTGATGACCTTTTCCGGATTCGTACCCAGCGAATAATTTTTATGGTTAAACGTAAAAGCGCATCGGTTGCAGAGGGCTTCTGGATTTTCCCAGCGAATGTTCCCGCCTTTAACCGCAGTGAACTGCAGGCTGAGTTCAGAAATAATTCCGTTTGTATTTCCTAATTCGAAATTCAGCGTTGCACTCTCGGGTTTAAACGGATTAATCCGGTCGCTGAAGGACAGTTCGTAATCCTGCCGCGGACGGCCTCTTCCCTCCAGTCCCATCCTGATTCCGCGCCGATCCAGATAATGGCCTTTGGCGCTGACATATGTACCCCGTTTAAAACGCGGTTTGGTAATAAATTTATAGACAAGGAACAGGGTAAGAAGCGATGCCAGAACAATCAGGATGAATTTCAGTAAATACGCCCACAGAGAAAGCGGCATGATGCTGATCGCATCTTCTGTCTGGCCTTCTTCCTGCTGTCCGCTGGCCAGCGTAATGTCCAGGTCCACGTTCAGATCCAGGTCGTTGGGAAGGACGGTGGTTGCTGCGGGTCCGCCCAGATAGAAGCGGTAACACGATGGCTGCTCATCTTTGACTACATCAAATTCCAGCGACTGGAAGCAGACCCACCGAATGAGCTGATCGAGAAAATTCGGGGCGTGCTGGCTGGCTGTAAACGTAAAGCTGCTTACGCCTCTTTCCCATTCGTCTTCATTAAGATCTCTCAGTGAGCCGTCCTCTTCTTCGACCTGCACTTTGGCGAGAATATAGGCTTCGCTTCCCGAGCCTCTCTGGTTCGGATCGAACATGTAGGTTCGTTCGCCTTTTTTATACGTCTCCTCAGGATTCTGAAGCGTAATCATCAGATTCAGCGGCTCTGGTGCGACATAGCGAATTTCCACGTTGCCTTCCCCCGCCTGCTGATAGCTGCCGTTATCGCGGGTGACTTTGAGGACAAGATTCTGAGTTGTCGATGTAATGCCCGATCCCTTCTGATCGGTCGCATAAGAAGGCGTCAGATTTACGACGCCGTCCTGGTCGCTCATTGAGATCTCCCAGTTCACCCCTTCGGTACCGGTGACTTCGAATGAGTAGGAATCAAAGGTATACTTATTGATTCGGGTTCCATCCGGTGCCGAGATCGAAGCCTGCACAGGCTGCTCTCCGCTCAGCGTTCCCGGGTTGATATCGTATCCAGCCGGCTGCGAAAAGAGGACGGAGATCGGTGCGTCTTTTACATCCAGTTTTGCCGATTCTCCCGTCATGTTGATATTTCCCGGAAGCCGGGCGACCGACTGAAGAGTGGCTTTGCCTGGTGCTAAATTCAGTTTTTCTCCGTTGGTGTACGTGACTGTGTTTCCGTCTTCATCCGTTACGGTCAGCGCAAATTCCGAACCTTTAAGAAGTTCCGACTGAGAAGGGTCAATCGGTGTTCCCGTAAGCGGGTCAAAGATCTGAATAACGACTGTACTTTCTCCGCCAGGAATGGATATGCCGTCCTGAATTTCTGTATCGGTAGTTACTTCGGATCCGCTGCGCAGAATCGTCCGGAATTCAATTCCGGGTTCTACATACACATCCACGTCATCGGACGTACTTTCGAATGTGTACTTTCCCGAAGAGAAAGGCTTCTTTGGATCCTTGGCTTCATACGTCACCACTTTGCCGTTCAGATTTGGAGCAATGGCACAACCCGAATTGCATTCCGGCTGCGGAGTCTTATCGTTTACCGAAACCTCTACAGAGAAAGGCTTGGCCGGTACATCTTCGCCGTTGATTTTTGCGTTCGTTACTTCTGTCTGCTTGCCCTGAGCAAAAACGATGAATTTTGAAATGGGTACGTCCGCCTGAAAGGAATAGGAGGAATCTCCCTGAAGCGTGACTTTCTGCAGGGAAAATACCTTCTGGGCAATTTCTGTCAGAGCACCCAGAATCGAACTCGTATCAATGTAGTACGCTTCGTAGCCGTCGTGACTCAGACTGATCTCCTCCGCATAGGACCCGATTCCCACATAGATCATATTGATGCCGTTCACGCCCGCATATTTCTGGAAATCGGATCGAATCTCCTCATTGCTCAGTTCGGTTGTATCGTTGAAAAACGCACCGTCTGTCAAAATGACAAGCCATTTCTGCTGAGCTGTGGACTGTTTGAGGTTTTCGCCCGCGGCATCGACGGCCTGGATCGGCGTGCCGGATGTATCCTTCATGTCATTGATCCGTTTGACACGATCGGCTGGATCTTCCGTTCCCTTTAAAGTAAAGAAGTCATTTTTCGAATCGTTATCTTCGGCTTTGCTCATCGGAAAAACGTTCAGTGTATCTTCTTCACCCATAAAGGCTGAAAAAACTTCCATTGCATATTTCGCCTGAGACCAGCTGTCCATCCGGGAATTGCTCATACTGCCGGAATCGTCGTAGACAACGTTGATCTGCGTCGTATCCTTGCTGGTTTCCATCGCGGAAATCGGTGCGGTCCAGATGGACCCGAACACTGTGAAAGCAGCCAGCATTGAAGCGAATACTTTTTCCATTTTTTTAATGAACATAGCTTTTCTTCCTTTCCATGAATGAAAACTTGCAGTTTAAGCCGACCTGAAAACCGATTTGCAGACTTGAGAAGGCTTGCCAGAAAACGTATCTGCACTCATCGTGCGAAAAGAAGTCGATTTTCAGGCATGAAATCCGCTGGGTCCAAAAGCGGGCGCTGAGCAGTCGAACAATCGTAATTGTGCGTATTCAGCAAATAAAGGCGATTATTTTTGTTTCGTTTGAATATATCAATCTAACCGTTGCGTAAAAATATAGCTGTCCTACAAAAAATATAGCTGTCCTACAAATTATAATCGGGTTCACAAGGGCTTTGCCCGCCCATTTGCAGAATTGACAAACTGTGTGCAAATTAGAGCAAATTGTCGGAAGAATTGTCGAATTCATGTGAAATAATTTCGGCCTTTTTCCTGACTCCATCAAATCCTTCAATGCGCACAAAGGAGGGCATGACTGGATGGAGATGGACAGTATCCATATTTATTCTGTTTTCATTTCTGTCGATTTCGATCCCGGGTTACTTGCCTCCTCTGTCGGAAACATCTAGGCAGCGTGTGCTTTTCATCCCCTCCTTTTTCTTCCAGTCCGCCTTTTTCCTGAACAATCGAATCTTACCGAACCGAATTGGCTGCCCGGACGAGGGGGAGAATTTTCATAAAGCGCGAGGACGAAACAGATACGAAACAGGATCGAAAGAAGATCCGAAAGAAGAAAACGGGATTCTGCCTTTTTCGGCCCCTCGAAAATGCATTAGATAATCCTAACTATTTTTCAATTTCCTGTTTGACTTTGTCGAGAGGGCTTTGGTAATATAAACGAGCGTTAAGCGAACGGAGTCGTGTCCGAGCGGTTTAAGGTGCAGTCTTGGAAAGGCTGTGTAGGCGAAAGCTTACCCAGGGTTCGAATCCCTGCGACTCCGCCATTGAAAACAATCCGAACCGGGATTTCTTAAAGAAATTCCGGTTCGTTTTTTTATGGTTTTCCCTTTTTCCTGTCTGACATTTTTTCTTTGTCTGTATGATTTTCATGGATTCAGTCCTGTCCAAAGGAAACGTCCTGGAGTCTACATTGAATTTGACCGGCTTCTTCTCCTTCCGTACCATATTATTTTGTAAAAGAAACTCCGGATTATTCTGTAAAAGAAACACCGGCTTTTTTCTGGATTCAGCAGAACTCACGAAGTCTTTTTCTCTATTACCGGCTGAAAATCGGACTCGATTTCTCCGATCTCTTTTTAAAATGATCCCTTTAAAGCATTTCTAAAGCGTTTCTTCACTCGATAACGGTTCATTCCCGCTTTGCGGATGCTTCTCATCCCGACTGGAGGATTCTACGATGAGCAAATCCATGCGCGGACTGTGGATCTGGACATCTCTGTTCTTTTCCCTGTTTGCTTCCTGGCCAAAACTGATGGAGTACGGATTATCTCCGTTTTTTAAATCCTATGTTTTATGGCTTCTTTTTTATAGCCTTCTTTTTCTGGCTATTGCCTTTCTCTTTACCGTCCTGAACAGAAAGTTCAATCTGCGCTCGAGGCGATCCCTTCTGGTTCATTCATCCACAACAAAAAAACAGGAACGCTTTCTGTTCTGGAGCGTCCTGCTGCTGATGATTGTGACCTGGATGCCGGCGTTCCTGGCGTTTTTCCCAGGAACCTTTGGCGCGGATGCCCCGATCCAGCTGGCGATGTATAACGGCGATCTGCCGTTCACGACGCATCATCCGTGGCTTCATACCCTTCTGCTTGGCTCCCTGCTCCGACTCGGAAACATTCTCTTTCACAACCCGAACGCAGGGACCGGTATTTACATTTTCTTCTTTCAGATCGTGTTCTGCGCCTATGCGATCGCCAAAGCGATGCTGTATCTCTATCGAAAAGGCCTCAACGCCTGGATTCTGATCACGACTTCCTTTTTTATGGCCGTCTCGCCTTTCTCGCAGATGCTCGTGTGCTATACGACCAAGGATATAATGTTCGCTCCGGCTCTCCTTTTATTTATTGTTTCGATCTGCTCGCTTCTCTTCCCGCCAAAGCCCTCCGAAAGCGCCAGAGCCGATCTTTCCTCACCTGCAGAAAATCCAAAGGCTGTTCGGGAGAAAGACAGATCTGCAGCGTCGTCTTCCCTTCTGAAAAAGACAGCCGAGATTATCGGCTGGGGCGTTCTCATGTGTCTTTTGCGCAATCAGGGGTTATACCTGGCCATACTCGGTCTGATCCTTCTCTTCTTTGTCTATCTAAAAGACAGAAAGAAGCGCATTGTTCAGCTTTTTATGATTTCTCAGGTTTCCATACTTGTTTTGGGCTGGCTGCTTACTTCCCTTGTCCCTTCCATTGCCGGCATCAAGATTAACAATCCCCGGGAAATGCTTGCTCTGCCGATTCATCAGCTTGCCTTTGAACTGAACCGCAACGATCAGATCGAAGAGAAGTTCATTTCCAAAGAAGACGAGGCTCTCGCCTACAGCTATTTCGATGGCTTTACGCCCGATCAGCTGGATCCGTTCAGTGCAGACAGTTCCAAGGATCTTTTTTACAACGAAAAGTTCTCCGAAAATCCGGGACAGTTTATTTCCCTGTATTTGCGGGTACTGACAACAGACTGGCGCGGCGCGATTCAGGCAGCCGCCTATCTGACCGCTCCCTATTTCGATATGCGCTATGGAGAGTACAATGCGCTCTCTGTTATGACGAGCTACGAAGACTACGCGGATAAGCAGCATATCGCTTCCTATTCTCTGCTTCCCGGCTACCGCGACAAACTGCGCGGCATTGCAATGCAGTCGGCCACCTTTGACAACTGTCCGCTGTGGCTGCGTTTCTTTGATCCCGGCATTACCCTTTATCTGGTGATCTTCCTTCTTGGCTATGCTATTTTCTTCCGAAGCAAGTTTGCGGCAACCGCGTGCCTCTATACCGTTCTGTATATTCTGACCATGCTGCTTGGGCCTGTTTCCCTGCTGCGCTATTCCTTTATCTATACGTATCAGTGGCCGTTCCTTCTTGGCGTTCTGCTTTTGAGCGCTCTGTCCCGCAAGCCAAAAAAGAAAACAGCCCGTATAAAACGGACCGTACGCAAATCGGCTGCCGATCCAGCCGCTGCCGCTTCCAAAGCGGCTATCTAATCTTCTGATTTTTCAAACCCAGTACAGGCATTCCTCAAATAAAAAGGCAGGTGTCGACTTTATCGTCGGTACCTGCCTTTTCATTACGAATGTCTGGCTGTCGACTCCACCTTCTGGAGTTCAAAGCGCCAGGTCTGTTTCATTTCTGGATATTTTTCATGATCCACCGGGGAAGCAAACTCATCCAGTTCGCGTACCCACAGTGAACCGTCTCCATACAGCTGGCGGTAGATCACCATTTCCTTAGCGGAATCCGCGTTTCGGGCAATGGCTTCGACCAGATACAGATCGCCTTTGAAATGACGATAGATTCGGCCAGGGTAAATTGTCTGTTTCTTTGTTTCCATACATGTCACTCCTTAAATCCTGAACTGCCTGATCCAGACATTTACGCTTTTACAGGCAAATTCATTACTTAACTTAAAACGAATTTTCACGCTCTATCCATAGACCTTTTCCGGCTGAAAGAGCATCTTGATGCCCTTCCACAGCCATTTCACAATCCAGGAAAGAATAAAGGAAAGCACGAAGAGAATCGCCTCCATGCAAAGGGTATAGAGCAGACTGAAAGCGAAACCGTTGCTTTTCAAAATCAGATTTTGCAGAGACTGAGTAAATCCTACGCTGGTCAGAATGCGCAAAATGGGAAAGTGAACAATATAGATCAGAAAAGAATACGAAGCGGCTGCACAGATCATCGATTCTGCACCCGCTTCAACCGCTTTTTTAGCGCCTTTTCTGGGGCGAATGGCTGCCAGACCAAAAATCAGAATGAGTGCCGAGGCCAGCATGCCCCAGGCGGAATACCAGTACAGCGCGCTCGCATCGCCCGGATCTGCCGCAAAATGTTTCATCTGGACCCTGGCCCGCGCCAGATTCAGGAAAACGAAACCGGCCAGTGCCGCAGCGGCAGTGATCCAGCCGTGAAAGTGTTTTCGATTTCGATACAGAATATGTCCCCAGATCACTTCGATGGAAGCCGGAATGGCTGCTCGGAACAGATAGTGAGAAAAGCCGGCGAGATGGTTGGACGTCAGATCGTTCACAATAAAGAACCCTAACGTAGCAGCCATAAAAAGAATGGTGGCGACTCGGGATCGATCCAGCCCGTCCGCAATCCATTTCAAAACCGGAAAGAACAGAAAGACGAGCAGATTGACGTACAAATACCACAGATGATCCATGCCGATTACACCGTTTCGCCATTGCAGAAAATCATTCAATACCGCCGGAATATCCGAAGGGACAAATCCGGGCAGGGGCAGACTGTTCATCGCAATGCCGAGCAGACTCGCCAGAACGAGCGGAATAAAAATCCGGGTAAACCCTCGCTTGAGCGTTTTGCCATACGTACTGGAAAACAGAAAACAGCCGATGACCATCCAGAAAATACCAACGCCATCCGCTCCCAGGCAGGCAATAAAGACACGGCCAAAAGCCGGTTCGCCGTTAATGATCACTGGCGGATACGAATGACAGAGCAGAACGATCAGACAGGCGATCAGCCGAACCAGTTCTACGCGGGCATCTCGGCCCCTTTTCTTTTTTGGCCTGGATCGAGTCAGAGCCATTGTAGTGGATTGTGTCATTTTTAAACCTCCTGCAAATCGTAAACGATCGGCTTTATTGTAACGGACTGAGCAGACAATTGACGAATTCTTAAAAATCGGGCATTTCAAATAGTCGAACGCAAAAGATCCTCTGACAAAGTCCATTCCTTTTCCCTCGATTTTTCTGGTCCGTATTCATCGCCGTTTCTTATGACCAGAAAAAAAAGAAGAGCTGTCCCCTTACGTACAGTATCTCTTCTTTTTCTGTCCGATTTGCGAAACCCGTTATTCTTCGCAGGACTCTCCGCAGTTGCCGCAGAAACGGGCATCCAGCGGAAGTTTGGTGCCACAGAACGGGCAGTATTTAAACGTCATCGGCTGCTCGAACGGGTCTGAACGGTTTGAATCGCCGTTTCCGGTTTTGTTTCTGGAATCCAGATCTTCACACGGGCTGAGACTTTCGAGTCCATCTAAACTGTCCAGACTCTCAAGATTATCGAGACTGTCCAGATCGATTGAGCGAAGCTGGTCAAATATGCCGCCGGTCGAAGCGGCAGGTTCCGGTTTTGGCAGGTCCATCGTCTCAGTATGACGATCCCGCAGTTTGAGCTGTTCTTTAAGATGCGTAATCTGATCAAAATAAAGAATCAGTTCTGGCGTCGGTTCTTCGAAACGATTTTCATAAAACGCTTTGCCCAGTTCCCGGTACGCCGCATCGAGGGCTTCCAGAGACGATTCCCCTTGATCGGCTTTTGGCATTCGAATAAAAACTGTTTTATTATTTCCGCTCATAGTCTTACCCCAGTACAATCGCAAATTCGCGCTGCTTCAAATAGATCGCCGTATCCCGCCCAAGGTAATATCGACGATGTTTCCCCAGCGGCTGCCCGCTTTCTAAAAAGACAGCCCGGTTTTCAAACGGCTCAATTCCATACATGCCCAGATCACAATCGTAAAAAATGCCGACAGACGCCTTTTCGCTCTGTTCCAGAACGACTTCCGGCTCTTCCTCCATCTCCACGAACACTTCTTCCAGATGGTGCAGCAGAACCGCTTCTCCCTTATGGAATGAGTCTGTGCCGATCAATACGCCTTCAAATCGGTTCATGACGCAAATCCTCCTTGCTTTGTTCAAGCTGGAACAGCTGATTGGAGCCAAGGCGAAGAATCTGTCCGTCTCGGATTTCCGATTTCTGCGTGACGGGCTGATAATTGACAAACGTCTTGGAAGAAGAATTGAGATCTTCCACCATAACGCGATTCTCTTCCAGCGTCAGCCGGGCATGCCGCTCAGAGAGTGTCGTATCAAAATCGATGACAAAGTCGCTTTGCCTTCCGCATCCGATCAGCAGCTCTTTTTGCAGGCGAATCTGAATGCCCGTATTCATATGACGCAAAAACCAGTTTGACCGGGAACGCACGATCGGTTCGGGCTCTGGGATGGAATCGGAATTTTGTACCATACCATCGTCAGAACTTTTCGGTATTTCAGCGAGCACTTCGACAGCTTCGGCAGCTTCGGCGGCTTCCTCTGGGGCTGGATCGGTTCTGAAGTCCAGCAAGTCATCCAGATCTCGCATAGCCGTATCTTCCGCCTTTTTTTCCTCGACTTCCTGATAATTTTGTTCCTGCTGAGTTTCGACAGGATCCGCTTTATCCTGCACGATGGTTTCTGCTGGACGTTCCGGTATGATTTCTGGAGCCTTCTTGCTCAAAAGGTCCGTCTCCACTTTGGAATCTGAGGAAAATTCCCGGAACATCTGATCAAAGATGTCTTTTTTGGATGACGTGGTTTCGTTTTTTGCGGATTCGAAAGCTGGAAAACCGGCAGGCTTTTCTTCCGGAAAAACGAACGGTTCGGGTTCGGTCTGGGAATGGATGTTTGAGAAATCGCCGCCGCAGATTTCCTTTTCTTCGCTGTCTACGGCTTTATGTCGAATGGGATCGCTGGCTGTTCTGGGAACCACGATCGGAATCAGCCCGCTAATACGGGCGGAAACCGGCGGGATATCCAGTGACGAAACAGAAATCCACTTTGCTTTTTTCATGTGTCCTTCCTTATGGCTTATCGTGGTCTGCCTTTCCTTTTTTCGGATTCCAAAGAAGGGGGCAGATATACGAAACGTGGCTCGCTGTCGAACCACGTTTCGTCAGGTGCGATCCAGTCGGGCTGTACCCGGCGGATCGCTGAAACAAATTATGGATGCCGTTTTTTCGTCCTGGCTCGACGTCATTTTGAAAAAACGGTTTTATTTCATTTGTCGCTGAAGATCCAGAGCGCTTTCTTCACATCGTTTCAGACTCTCTTCCAGATCCTGAAGGGTACGGGTCATTGCCGATTCGTAGTCTTCGAGGAGCTGCTGGAGCTTCTGATTTTCCTGTATCAGCGTTTCGCACGGATGGGCAGCCGCGTGGAGTTCAGGTGACTGTCTCAGATTTGCGATGATGGAAAGAAGAAGGTTTCTCTCCTGCAGAAGAGTCTCTCTGGAGCGATGGAGCTGTCGTGCCGAGGTTCGAATTTTATCCGAAGATCGCATTCGCCTCATCTTCCAGCGCCTTCAGATCATCCGTGATGGTGCTCTGTGTCTGGGTCATGGAATTGAGATAGTTTTCAATCTGGGTTCTGGCAGCAATGGTTTTCGTGATTACCGTCTGCACATTATGCAGATGGGTATCCAGGTTTCGGACCGCGTCGTTTCCCACGTTGCCAATTACGCCGTTCTGCATATTTTCTTTAACTTTCTGCAGGTCTTTCTGATATCCCTGCATCTTATCCAGTTCGGCTCCAAGTTTGTCGAGAGTCTGTCGATATTTTTCTTCCGAGACTTTAAGTTTCAGTTTTTCCATAGTCTTTCTTTTAATGTGTTCTCTTTCTATTTTCTGATTGACTTAGATGTACAGTTTCGATTACTTGCCTTTTCCGATGCCGGCAGAGCGGAGGGAATCCGTTGCATTTTTCTCCGCGCCGACCAGGGATTCTCCAGCGCGGATAAAGCCCTTCGCCAGATCCCAGATGACCTGTACACAGGCATCCACCAGATCTACGAACTCATTGCCGACTTCTTTAAGGTGATCCGAGAATGTACCTTCGCTTTCCTCGTACAGCTCTCCAATCAGTGCGTCTACCGCTTTGCTGCTTTCCTGGATAACAGTTCCAATGTTTTGAAGATCTTCGGCAGACATATCCATAACTTCTGTTGCGACTTCCAGTTCCCAATTTCCACTCATAGTTCTTTCCTCCTTGTTTCTTTGTTTTACTCACCATTTCGGATCAGCCATTCTTTCAGGCGCCGGATCTGCTCGAGCTGAGCCTGACGCGCGTGAATGTATTCCCGGGAAAATTCTCCCTCCGTTTCGCGCTGCCAGCTTTCCACGTCCATTTCTATACTGTGGATCAGCCTTTGAATCTGATCGAATAGTTCCTGTCGGTTCTGCATCAAAGTAAATATAGTACATCCCCCTGACCGATCGAATAATCTTTCAAATCGTTGCCGCTTTTTAATACGCGCTGCTGTTTTTGACTAAACAGAACTTCCTGTTCGGAGGCGTAATACTTTCCGCCGGCCAGATTTTCAACCGCCTGAGCGAGCAGCTGGGTCAGTTCCTTGCAGTCCATCGAATCCGGAACCATCAGGTTGTATGTTTTCTGAATGGAAGGAACGTATAAATCGATCAGTATTTTTTCCATAAACAGTTCCTTTCTTTGCAGCTCTATTTTCGCCGCCGTATCCATCCTGGCTTTCGTTCGTTCAGGGGACATTCCGTCCGAAAGAAGGCCTGCTCTGAACCGTCTTTCCTTTCCCGGAGTCCTTTATCTTTTCTGAATCAGATCACTTTTCACTTTCCCGATCACCATCTCTTTTCCAATCCCTTTCTCTTTCCTGACCCGTATCTCGTGCAAAATGCAGGCAGCCGGTCTAGCTGAGAACCGGCCGTTCATCCTCATCTTCCTGTGCGGTTTTCCTTAAATCGCCAAGCGGAAGGAAAATGGTTTCGACCTGATCGTTTTCCCAGATCAGCCCGTTATTGAGATTTTGCGTTTTGGATGGACGGACAATTCTGGAATATTCGCGCGGCAAAGTCACCAGATCCTGCCGGTCAAAGCATCCGCCAAATAACAGGGTCAGTTTCCCTTTGAAATGTGACTTCATCATAGCGTCGAAGCGTTCCGGGTCATTGGCAAGGGTGAATCTTCGAAGTTCTTCTACTTCCTCGAGGGTCAGATTCCCTTCGTCCAGCTTTGATTTTTCTGTCTCGTGCAGTTTTCGGCTGGCCAGAGAAATGCGTTCCTTGTCCTGAGGATGCCAGCCGAATACAAAATAAATATTGAAACCGGCTGTGTTGTTAATGATCCCGCTTAAAGGTCCGGCAGATCCGGCACTGAGATTCAGGATCAGATCCCCGTAATCGTCCACGAGAATAAACAGAGGCTCTGTTCTTCTTCGCATCTCTTTGCGGACGATTTTCAGGCTGGCGGCTTTTTTCCAGTCTTCGATGCCTTTTTCCTTCTGGATTTCCAGGCGGATCGTTTTGCGCTCCTTTGCGATTTTCGCAAGCTGATTGACGAACGTGTTCACCGTCTGAGCGGTCAGTTTTGTCCACTCGATTCCTTCTCGATGCGTTTTGGGAAGCTCAGAAGCACTCAGTCGAATCACAGAGCCCCCGCTCTTTTTGACGGCGGTCTGAATGGCGCCCATGACGTAGTTCACAGCGTCTGGATTTCCAAAGTAGACAGGCAGGGTGCTCAGCTGCTGAAACGGCAGCGCAATCGGGCGCAGCCGGGTGCGGATAATTCCAAGCGGAATGCGTTCTGGTTTGAACGGCGCGATGAACTCCTCATACGTCTGTTCCGGATCGATCTGCGTCAGATGATCGGGCTCGGCTGCGTCTTTCCAGATCGTATTCGCGGTTTCAATTTGCGAAAGGATCTGACCGTAGCGTTCGGCGTCATCGAGCTGAGGGTCGAGCGCGGCTGCCTGGAACTCTAAAACCCGCTTGTCCTTTCGGATGTAGCCGCGTCCGGGAAGCGGATCGGGAAAGGCCTTCGGCCGGATATCCAGCAGATCCTGATACAGATACATATCGGTCAGCCGTAAGGGCAAAGACGTCTGAATGACGCTCTGCTGTCTGGCGGTCACATTGCGCACGTCCGCGACGAGAAGCATGAACTGAATGCCGAAAGCCGGTCCGTCCCTCAGCAGCCGAAGAAGCTGATCGAGCGCCTGACGGCCCTGTCCCCTGTCGGGGAAATCGTCAAATCCGTCAATGATAAAAAACGTCAGCGGAAGGCGCTGCACTCGGCGCATGGACGCAAAGCTCGTCCGGTTATACTGCGCAAACAGTTTTTTGCGTTTTTCGAGCAGATCGTACGCAAACTGAATGAGCAGGCAGAGTTCCTCTTCGGAAGGTCGGCTCATGCACATGCCGATATGTTTCAGTTGGGAAAACATGCCCAGTGACTTTCCCGTCAGGTCGGCAATATAAAACTGCAGATCTTCCGGTGAATTTCTATCGATTGAAGTGAGAAGAATGGTTTCCGCCAGCCAGGTTTTTCCAGTTCCCGGCTCGCCGGCAATTAAAATGTTTCCCGCATTGGCCAGATCCAGCGTATAGGGCAGCTGTTCCTGATTTTCCGGATCATCCGTCAGACCGATCGTTACCGAATAGGAATCTTCCGGCTGCTTCAGAGAGCTCAGGCTGATCTGCGGATTGAGCGGGTCGAGCCATAAGGAAGGCACTTCGATTCCCTTCTGTCTGGCCAGATCGGACAAATAGGTCACTAAGGAAACGAGCTGCGAGCGGCCTTTTTGCCGTCTGGTCTGAATCGGCTTGGTTTTAAAATACGGTTCGCCATTGGGATCGAGAAAAAGGATTTCCTTGTTTTCCGAAGACTGCGCTTCATCGGACGGCTTATACTCGGCGCCGGTCCACGCGGACTGACCCATCGCAAAGTACTCGTCGTATCCCACCAGCATGTAAAAGCGGCCGGTTTCCTTGATTTCGGCCGCATAAGGCCGGTTGATCATGTCATTGGAGTCGCTGCGGTCCTGAACTTTCAGGCTGACGCGGAATTTGGTGTTGCTTTTGATCTGACCCGTGACGACACCCGCCGGTTTCTGGGTCGCCAGAATGAGGTGGACGCCAAGGCTTCGGCCGATACGTGCAGTAGAAACGAGCTGATCGAGAAATTCCGGATGCTGGTCATTCAGCTCCGCAAACTCATCGGAAATAATGAGCAGATGGGAAACCGGTTCGCTCACAACGCCGCGGCGGTAAAGCTGCTGGTAGCCGTAAATGTCCATCGTTCCTTCGTTGGCAATGGATTTGGCTTCATTGAATATTTTCTGGCGGCGCTTGAGTTCACTCTCGATCGATGCCAGAGCCCGGTTCATCGTGCTTTCGTCCAGGTTGGTAATCGTACCCGCAACATGCGGCAGCTTGATTCCGCGCTGCGGATCCACAAACGCGCCCGTAAGACCTCCGCCCTTGAAGTCGATCAGAATAAACGAGACTTCGTACGGATGATAGTTAACGGCCAGCGACAGAACGTAGGAAATGATGAACTCACTTTTACCCGACCCGGTCATACCGGCGATCAGGCCATGCGGGCCATGCTTTTTTTCATGAATATCCAGCTCAAACAAAGACCCGTCGGGATGGACACCGACTGGTGCAGCCAGCGTTTTCATCGGGTTGGAATCTTTCCAGCGCTGTTCAATATCGAGATGTTCAATACGGCCGGCTTTGTACATTTCCAGAAAGGTCAGCATCGCCGGCAGTTCTTCTTCCTTTTTCTCTTTGGGACGGCGGATATTGGAAATTTCGCTGAACGCCTTCATCAGAGCGTTTCTGGAAATCGAAGCGTCCAGACAGAACAGATCCGGCTTTTCCTGATGTTCCAGCTGCAAAATATGAATGCCTCCCTCTTCGAGAGAAAAGACTTTCGTACACTCCTTAGGCAGGATGGTCGAAAAGCTGAAAATGCTGAAGCCAAGGTTGTGTCCGGCCGTGACTGCTGTCCAGAGCGATTTTGCGGATTCAAGCAGTTCCTGCGAAAAGGAGAAGACCAGATAGTACGGCGGGTTTTCCAGAACCTGTTCGCGGCGGCCTTCCTTTTTCTGCGCTTCTTCCACTCGTTCACTCAGACGCTTGGATGCTTCGGCTGCATCGGCTTCGCTGGTAATAATCCAGCGAAACTCCTGCCGGTCATCCCAGATGTGGGGCAGAAATTTTAAAAACGGATTTTCCTCCAGCATATCGCGGTCCATGACCAGAATGATTTTCAGCTCTTCCGACGCATGCAAGTAGCAGATCTGAAACAGGAGCCGGTAAAACAAGGAGAGCTTTCTCTGCAGGCTGCCGCGCACGCCGCAAATGTAATCCTCGATAAAATCGACTGTGATCGGCGCATCCGTCAAGGCGTAATCCTGTTCGACGAGCCCGTACATTTTGAGGGCCAGAGAATCTTCATCGACGCCAAACGATCGGGATGGATACTGAATTTCACTTTTGAGCGGAACTTTTCCTTTGCCGATGCGCAGACGCAGAAAGTCCTGATGAACCGGTCTTCTTTCCCACAGCCGTCTACGGCTGGGCAGAAAGCGGAACAGATCGTCTTCCGACGGATTGTTTTCGTTGAGGTCCTGCAGTTCCATCGCCTGAACCGTTTCAATCTGATTCTGGATTTCACTGAGATATTCGTTGTAGCGAACATACCGGCGGTTTTCGTATTCTTTTCGTTCTTTCTCGGTAAACTTCGAAGTCAGCATGGGAAACATGACCGAACTGATCAGAGACGTGAAGTTTCCATTGAGCGCACTCATTCCGGAAAACACAGCCGGGCCGCCAAGGCGCAGCAGCAGAGGAATCTTGTTGGCGCTCATGGAAAGGGGCGGCAGGTCGACGGTAATTTTGACGGGATCAAAATGAAACGCACGTTCGCGCGGCTTGCGAAAAAACGGGATGCTTTCCCTTGGTTTGGGAAGAGAAGACCATTCCTTTAACTGAATGGGGTCCGTCAGAGGCGTCAGGGAGCGCACGACCGTATGTTCGGTCAGGCTCTGGATCGATAAAAAGCCTAATCCGACGACAATCAGACAGCCTGGAAATTCCAGACGGTCGCCGGCCTGAAGCGAACGCAGCGAAACAAATTCGCCG
Organism: Allobaculum sp.; assembly: GCF_047010065.1. Classification (NCBI taxonomy): domain Bacteria; kingdom Bacillati; phylum Bacillota; class Erysipelotrichia; order Erysipelotrichales; family Erysipelotrichaceae; genus Allobaculum; species Allobaculum sp. The sequence goes on along the minus strand of NZ_JBKXLD010000001.1, from coordinate 16,148 downwards.
TTTACGCGCGTTCCAAACGAACTGTGCTCATCGCGCAGATGCATGCCCTCCGAGGAAAGATCGATCGTCGCATGCAGACGGGAGACGAGCGGATTATCGATTTGAATGTCGTTTTCTGACATTCGGCCGATGTGAATCTGACCGGTGCGCGGCAGGAGAAAGTTTTTCATCAAAACGGTATCTTCCGCATCCTCGATCAGCAGAACCTGCAGCCGAATCGAACCGAATTCAATTTCAAAGGCTTCCAGATTCTGAAGATCCAGACTCGTCTGCGGCTGCGTCTGATCCCAGGCTTTCAGCCGCCCGTTTCCAAAAATGGAAATTCTCTGCTCCTTTTCGTTGCGTTCAAACCAGAGGTTGATGAAGCTGTATCGATCCGAAAGCCAGATGCGACTTCGTCCGATGGGGTACTGGGACAGAGATTTGACCGTGATCAGCTGCCCTTCATGAATGAAGTACAGATTTCTGGAGCATTCTGGTACCTGTTTTAAAGAGAGTCCCTGTTCTCGACCCATACAATCACTTCCTAACTAAATCTTCCCGATTTTTCCCTGTCCTGTCCTGCCTGCCTCGGCTTCTGCACAGAAAAACACGTCGGTACGTCGACGCCATCCGGCAAAACCGTCTTTATGGCCTGCCGAGCTTAGCGTTAAGCGCAGGTTCACCCTGAGACGGCTGGCGCATGAGGCTGGCTGAACTGGTCAGCTTTTCGCCCGGTATTCTTCGTGAATCGCCTGAAGAATCTGCTGTTCTTTTTTCTCTTTGACATTGTTCAGATAAATCAGAACGGCCAGACAGATCACAACGCCGACAATGGCAATTCCCAGGCAGATGATTCCGATGGTTTTGTTCATTCGAGCCATCCTCCGTTTTCTACTTCTTCATGCTGGGTTTCGAGCAGATCCATCTCGGTATCTCCAGTCGAGCTGTCGTACTGCGCGAAAGCCTGCTGATAATACTGATCAAAGGTGTGGAACTCCCGGGCCGTAACCGGCGCCGCCAGCTGTCGATCGAGTTCCAGGAACGCGCGGCGTTTCGCATTGTTGTAATGACCGGGCTGTACTTCTTCCATGCGGGCAATGTTTTTTTCCACTTCATCAAAGCGGCCGAGTTTCTGGTTTACTACGGCCAGATTGTTCAGATCCTGATACGAGGCATAGTTCTGATTCACAATTTCCTGAAGAAGATCCGCCTCCTTCTGGAGATACTTCTTGTCTGGCGAATTTGAAGCCAGGCGCGAATAGACGTGAACCAGCCGCTGACGCATTCTTAATCCATACGCCTCGGGCAGTTTTTCGATCGCTTCTTCTAAAAGGCCGGCTGCTTTTTCATACTCGCCGACTTCCATTTTCCAGTCCGGAAGGCGGCAGTAAATCTGATACTGCATAGCCGGATCGGCTGTCTCCATTTTCAGCGCTTCAAGCTGTTCGATCGCCTGCGCGGTATTGCCCATCGCATGCTGGATCTCGCTCTGGGCAAGGACCAGATCGCCAGACGTCAGTCCGCCAGCCTGTGCCTGTTCCAGAACGGTATTCGCCTGATCGAAGTTTCCAAGATACGCCAGCGTGATGGCGTAATCGCGCGCCAGTGCGGCGTCGTCTTCCTGTAATTCGTAGGCTGAAGCGTAATTTTGCGCAGCCGGTTCATACTCGCCAAGCGCAAACTGCGACTCAGCCAGGTTTTTCAGCGCCTGCGCGAGATAGTTCGAATTTTTGGTAATGTCATCCATCTGCAAAACGGTATCCGCCAGATACTGTTCATTTTCCGCATATTTTCCCTGCGCGATCAGCATGTCCGAGCGCAGTAGGTCCGCATAGCCTTTGGAGGAGCTGACTTCCTTGGCTTTCTGATACGTTTCCTGCGCCTGGGCATACTGTCCGTTTCGAATCTGTTCGGTCATGGCCGTCGTGAGATGGTCATACTGATCTTTTCCATCCTGCACGATCAGGTAGACCGAGAACGCGCCGAGCGCGATAAAGAACACCAGCCCGGCAGTACAGAGGGTTTTCAGCGTTTTGACGGTCTTTCGCCATTTGCGAATGCGGCTGCTGGATTCTTCCATCACCGACAGATCTTCCTTCATCTGCTCCGCGGATTCGTAGCGATCTTCCGGCTTTTGCGCGAGCGCCTTTTTCAGAATTTCCATAAACTCTTCTGAAGTTTTCGCGGCCAGCCCGTCCCATTGCGGATCTTCCGGGGTATAAATTTTTCCCATAGCCGCGTGATAGAGGGTGACTCCCAGCGAGTAAATGTCGCTGCGCGGGCTGAGCGCGCGAAAGCCGGGCATGGATCCGTGTGCCTGGAACTGTTCAAACACCCGTTTCTGTTCGGGAGAGCAGTAGTCTGGCGTTCCGCCGATGCCTTCCGCGCTGTTTCCTTCCATCGACGCGTTCAGATCAATAAGAACCGCGTCTCCATTTTTTCGAATCATGATGTTGGCCGGCTTTACGTCCAGATGAAGAATCGGCTTTTCCTGACGATGGAGTTCGCTTAAGGCAGAGGCAATATCCATCCCCATCTGCCGCAGCTGCAGCAGTCCAAGGTTTTCGCCGCTTTCCAGAATCTTTTCGAGCGAGCGCCCGTCAATAAATTCCATGACGGTGAAAAACTTCCCGTCGACTTCGAGGTAATCGTAGACGGCCGGCAAATACCGGCTTTTCAGTTTTTTCAGCAGGTTGGCTTCCATGCGGTTGGCTTCCTCATCGATCGAGGGGTTAAGAATCTGCTTTAAAACGACATACCGCCTCAGGTTGATCTGATAGGCCAGAATCACCAGGCCGCCTGTTCCGCTCCCGATTCTTCCTTTGATCTGATACATTTTCGAAAGTTCCGCTGATGTCATAGTCTTCCCTGCTTCCCTTTTTCTCTCTGTCTGCAAGGATAGACGCCTGCGCGCGTATGGTTTTGCCTGTTCGCTTCCAATGGAAAGGAACGGGCTGCGTACACGCAGACTTCTGTCCTCGTTTTCTGCTTTAGCTTTTATTCCCTGCTTAAGCGTTTACTGGCCGGCTTAAGCTTTTTTCTTTTTCACACCGTCAGCAGCTTCCGCTGGAGCCTGTGAAGGCTCGTCTTCTTTTTTCTGGTCCTGCGATTTTTCTTCCTTTGCTTTCAGTTCTGCGCTGTCTTTTTCATCCGGAGTCTGCGTTTTTTCTTCCGCTTCTGAAATGGCATTAACCCCAGCGTTTTCATTCTGGTCAAAGCGAACCAGTTTCCATTTCCCGTTGATTTTTACCGGCGCAACGCTGCGAATCATCCAGCCGCCGTCTTCAAACTCTCCGGCGTATTCGACTTTCAGACTGCCGTCCAGCATTTCAAATCCTTTTTTGGAATACGTTCCGATTCCATGCAGACCGGGTCTGGAAACGTCCAGGATTCCCTCTTTGGATTTCTTTCCGTCTGCGGAAATGATCGTGAACGTCCGATCTGTGTTCAGCGCTAAGAAGGGGCCCAGAGCATAGTTTTCCGTATTCACTATGCTCATGGCGGGAACTTCGCGTTCGATCAGTGCAAAACAGGGAATCTGTTTTGCATCGTATGGACCGTAGGCTTTCCGGTTTACCGGATTGTAAATATAGAAGACATCCTCTTTCGCTTTGTCCTTTGCAGCAGGTGCCTTCTCATCGGAAGCGGCCTTTTTCTCGACGCGAACCAGAATCGGTGCGGCAGGCTGCTGGATGGCCGCTTTCTCATTTACAGTTTTTTCATTCGCAGAGGTTTCGCCGGACGCCTTTTTTGTATCGTCTGCTCCCGCATTCGGATCCGCTTTTCCATCCTGAGCGGCATCGGCAGCAGATGGATCGGAATCGGACGCGTCGTTGTTCTCCTTAGCAATCGGTGCTTCCTGGGAAGCAATTTTTTCCGAAGTGTTTCCGACTACGATAAGTTCGAGCTTTTCGTTGAGCGCGTAATGCGTCGTCTTTTCTGCAGCCGTTTTTTCATTCTTGTCGGCTGCAGCCGGCTTTTCTTCCTTCTTCGCGGAAGAGGGCTTTTCCTCTTTCTTGACGGGCTCGGCTTTTGCTTCATGCAGATCTTTTGTAATTTCGTACTGTTTGCCCTGATCGTCCGCGCGCAGTGAAACAGACTGGATGCTTTCCGGAATTTTCGCCTGCGAATTTTTCAGCAGAATCTCGCAGCTGAGCTTTCGATCCGTACGGGTAACTTTTCCCTGCGGGGTCACAAAGCCGTAAACGCCGTCGGCGGCGATCAGCCAGCCCTGTTCGCCAATTTCAATCGGGGTAAAATCGAGCGGACCTAAATCCGCAACTTCCGTCCATCCCGGATCGGTTTTTCCGTCTTCTTCCGGTCTGGTTACATTGGCGAGCTGCGTATCAAACTCTTCCTGCTCACTGTCCGGCAGAGTGGCATGCGCATCCGCAACGACCTGCTGGGCTTCAATCACATCTCCGCTTTCGATCAGGACCTGATAAAGAAGGAGGTAGGCGTCGGATCGGGCGGGATTGATTTCAATTGCGGAATTCAGAAGACGGACAGCGGTCGCCACATCCGCCTGTTCAAGGGAATCCATCGCCTCATTCATATGCTTGCTGTACTGAATCGTATCGGCAGCCGCATTCATGACTTCTTCGATCGGTACGGCCTGACCCGCTTCGGCCATCTCGTTCACGTTTTGGGTAAACGTATCGTTTTCCTGCTGATCCAGAACGGTCTGCGCTTCTTCTACGAGCCCGACGAGCTGTTCTTCGTCGCCCTGATTCGAATACAGAGAATAGAGCTGTTCGTACGTATCGGATCGTTTCGGATCAATTTTCTTGGCTTCCAGAAGCGCTTCTTCCGCTTTGTCGTAATCCTGAGTTTCCATATATTTTTCTGCAGCCGCAATCGCTGCTTCATAGGAGTTTCCAGAATTCATCGACCGGCCCATCCAGCTGCCAAGGCCTACCCCGGCAGCGACGACTGCAGCCGTGCATCCAATTAAGATTCCTTTTTTGGCGCCTTTGGAAAGGCCGCCTTTCTTTTCGGGAGCCGGTGCTCCGCAGTTCATGCAGAACTTCATGCCGTCTGGAATTTCTGCTTTGCATTTTGGACATTTCATATGGGTTCTTCCTGCCTTTTCTTCTCTTTTCACTACCGTAGAAACCGCCGTTTCCCGGTCTGCCTTCAAGCCTTGCGAAGGTTCGCCAGGAAATGCGTGCTTTATCTTTAACCGTTCTTTGTGCCGGTTGATTTGTTAGGACACTCCGAGCCTTTCCTCCGCTGTGATGTATAGGAAAGGCTCGAATTCGATCTAGATATAATCGTAATTAAAATTTACTGCCTTTCTTCGTTTCCCAAAAAGAAGGGGTGATTCTGTCGGCTTTCGAACTTGTTTTTGCCCAATCTGCGCAGTTTTTGTGTCGTAAGTTTTCCATTCTCTCGCATGCCCTGGATCATCCGCTCGCGTTCCGACCGTCCGATTGGCCGATCCGGGTGTAATTCTTTCTTCGGTTTCTCTGGCTCTCACAGCGCCGGCCTTTTTTCGGAACAGAATTTCCGGTTTGGTCCTGCAAAAAAGAGCGCCTTCCAAAAGCGCCCGGATCCTCTCCAAAGAAAGGGTTCGTCTTTGAAGATCTCTTCTGTTTGAGCTCAGAGCAGAATTTTTACCCCTCCAAAATTCAGTTTTCTCGTACTTCTATACTGAAAACCAGATACAGGTTCGGTTCCCCCGATCGCTTCTCTTTATCGCTGAGAAGCGAAGGAATCGAATTCGCGTTCCGTTCCTGGTTTCTCAGGGAAAAAAGGAGGAAATACATTATGCATTACGACTATGCAGAAGAAACCCATAAATGGGTTCTGGATGCGTTTGAAGAAATCGGCATCCACAAATTCGACGACACGAACGACGGCCTGATCCGCTTCTCCATGCTTGTGCCGAAGTCCAAATTCAGAGCCTACGATTTCGCGATCCGGCTGTGCGATCATACCCTCACCATGTACATGATCGCTCCCTTCCGCGGGGATGACAGCGATCGCAAAATGATGACGAAACTGGCTGTTCTTCAGACGAATGCCAACTACGGGCTGCGCAACGGAAACTTCGAAATGGATTTGCGCGATGGAGAAATCCGCTACAAAACGTACATCAACCTGGAAAACAGTACCGTAAATCCAGACGTGCTCGATGACGCGATCCACATGTCCATCGCCGCCTTCGACGTCTATGGAAAGGATATGGCGAAGATCGTCTATGGATTCGGTCAGGAATCCGAAGACGAAGAATTGGATGACGAAAAAGACGAAACGGAATCCGTTGCCGTCCACAGCGATTCCCCGATCCGCCGGCTGCGCGCGAAAATCATCGAGGCGCTCGAGATGCAGCCGACAGAAAACTTCTTTGAACATCTCTATCAGCTCTTTGGCGGCGAATCCCCCGAAGGGGAAACCGCGGACCCGGAAACCGTCATCGATCTGGTTGCGGAAACACTCGATCTGCCCCCTACAAAGATTCTGGAAACGATCATGGACACGCTTCGCGAGTTCAGCGGGGAGTAAGAGGCCGGATCGGCTGAACCCATCCGCAAACCAGACGGATCCAGAAGGTATTTTTCTCGTCTGAGGCTTTCTGATCTGGTGACGCTCAAATACCACAAAACCATGCAAGGTACAGCTCAAAAAGCTGTACCTTGTCTGTTTTCGGATGTCCTGTCCGTCTGGATCTGTCTTTTGAGGAAAGATTTACAGAATATCTTGCTTTTTACGCTATACTTAAAGCAAGGAATTATACATATGACAATTGGTGACCGTCTTAAATACATTCGAATTCAGCGCAAGAAAACTCTTGAAGAAGTCGCGGCAGCCGTCGGCGTCAACCCGACTTCCATTTCCAAATACGAGACCAACCGCATCAAGAACATCCCCCAGAAAAAGCTCGAAGAGCTTGCCCGCTATTTTGACGTCTCCATTTATTACATTCTGGGACTGACCGATCCGGGAGACGCTTCCCCTCTGATTCTTTCGATTGATGAACAGATGCTCGTTGAAGACTATCGAAAGCTTTCCCATGAGGATCAGGTCACCGTGCAGATTCTGGTCAAGCGGCTGCTTGAAGTGGCGTCCGATCCGAAGGATTATGTGCAGCTGACGCTGTGACCTTTTCCTGCCAGATCCTGTTCTTTATCCAAAACAGACAGAAGAATCCGGATCCATCTGGATCCATAATTTCTAGCTTCGCAAATTTATAGCTTTACGCTTCGCGAAAAAAGCCGCAGTCCGACACATCGATCGTGTGTCCAACTGCGGCTTTCGTGTTTATCAGAGATTCAACAGGAACGAAGAAACCGGGCTGGAAACGGTCTTCCTTCCAGTTCTGTCCTATTTTTCGGCTTTGAGTTCCTTTACGGCTTCGCCGAGAACTTTGCCGATGGAATCGTGAATGACCAGATCCGCCTGATTGTCATACGGGGTGCTGTCCCGGTTGATCAGAACAAGGTAGCGGCCGCGGAAATACTGCAGAAGTCCGGCTGCCGGGTAAACCTGAAGGCTGGTACCGCCAACGATCATGCAGTCAGCCTGAGCGATAGCCGAAACCGCCTGGTTCAGAACGCTGCCGTCCAGGGATTCTTCATACAGAACGACATCCGGTTTAATGATGGCGCCGTCTTTCGGATCTCTTGGAATGCCGTCCTGATCGCGGTTTTTCATCGTTTCTTCGAGCGTGAAAAACGTATGGTCTTTCGTACAGTAGTTGCGCAGAACGGATCCGTGCAGTTCCAGCACGTTGAGCGATCCGGCTTTCTGATGCAGACCGTCAATGTTCTGGGTAATTACGGCTTTCAGCTTGCCCATCTTTTCCAGATCCGCCAGCGCGTAATGCGCGGCGTTTGGAACGGCGTCGAGATAAATCATTTCATTGAAGTAGAAATTGAAAAATTCCTTGGGGTGACGGACAAAAAACGAATGGGAAAGCATCGTTTCCGCCGGATAGGGATACTTGTTTTCCTTTTTCTCTCCATAGAGACCCGTCGGAGAACGGAAATCTGGAATATTGCTTTCGGTCGAAACGCCGGCTCCGCCAAAAAAGACAATATTGCTGGAATCGCGAAGAATATCTGTAAGCGTCATATGGCTTTACTCCTTTATTTTCCTGCCTGGGCAGCCGTCAGGCTGAAAAAAGACCGGAAGAAAATCTCTCCCGGTCTGATTATAAATCTAGTCTTCTTTTTTAATGATGCCGACGGTGAATTTTCCGTCTTTGATATCTACATAGATATCGGCGTCGTTCATGATGCCTTCTTCAATCATCTTACGGGCGATGTCCGTTTCGAGATAACGCTGAATGTAACGCTTCATTGGACGAGCACCAAAGACAGGGTCTACGCCGTTTTCGGCGATCTTGTCGTAGGCTTTGTCGCTGACATGCAGGCGAATATTTTTTTCAGCCAGACGATGTTCGAGTTCGCCGACGAACTTGTGCGCGATCTTGATGAAGGCTTTGTCATCGAGTGCGTTGAAGACCACGATGTCATCAATACGGTTGATGAATTCTGGACGGAAGTGCTTCTTAACTTCTTCCATGTATTTCTCATGGAGAATTTCCGGTTCCTTGGCATACTCAAACGCATACTGAGCGCCGAGGTTGGACGTCAGAATGATAATCGTATTCTTGAAGTCGACGGTAACCCCCTTGGAGTCGGTGATACGGCCGTCATCGAGGATCTGCAGCAGAACGTTGAAGACATCCGGATGGGCTTTTTCTACCTCATCAAAGAGGACGATCGAGTACGGATTACGACGAACGGCTTCTGTCAGCTGACCGCCTTCTTCGTGTCCAACGTATCCAGGAGGCGCTCCGATCAGACGGCTCACAGCATGTTTCTCCATATATTCCGACATGTCGATTCGTACGATATGACGTTCATCATCGAACAGCTGCTGTGCCAGCGTCTTGGCGACTTCGGTTTTACCTACGCCGGTAGGACCGAGGAACAGGAAGGAACCGATCGGCCGGTTTTCATCCTGAATCTGCGCTTTGGAACGAAGGATGGCATCGACAACCAGATTGATCGCATGATCCTGGCCGACAACGCGTTTTTCCATTTCGTTCTGGAGATTGAGCAGTTTCTTGCGTTCGCTCTCAACCAGACGGCTGACTTCTACGCCGGTCCAGCGGGAAATAATCTTGGCGATCATTTCTTCGTTGACGGTTTCCTGAATCAGAGCATCTTCACCGGCTTCTTCTCCCTGACGGGCAGCAATGCGGGCTTCGAGCTCAGGAATTGTTGCGTAGCGCAGTTTGGCTGCATCTTCGTAGCGGGCTTCGTTCTGGGCAGTTTCCAGATCGAGCTTGGCTTTTTCAAGGGCCTGCTTGTCTTCTTTTGCGAGTTCAATTTCACGCTTTTCGTCTTCCCACTTGGAGTAGAGTTCATCACGCTTGGATTGCAGACGGCCCATTTCTTCTTCAATTTCTTTACGGCGTTCCGCGGCTTTCTTATCGTCTTCATCCATCAGAGACGTTTTCTCAATCTGGAGAAGCATGATCTTACGCTGCAGTTCGTCGAGTTCCTGCGGCATGGATTCCATTTCGACTTTCAGCGTCGCACAGGCTTCGTCGACCAGGTCGATGGCTTTATCCGGCAGGAAACGGTCGGTAATGTAACGATCGGAAAGCGCGGCGGCAGCAACGAGCGAATCGTCGTTGATGTGTACGCCATGGTAGGATTCAAAACGGTCTTTCAAACCGCGCAGAATGGAAATGGTATCTTCTACGTTTGGTTCCTTGACCTGAACCTGCTGGAAACGGCGTTCGAGAGCCGCATCCTTTTCGATGTATTTGCGGTATTCGTTAAAGGTGGTGGCACCAATCATGTGCAGTTCGCCGCGCGCCAGCATTGGCTTGAGCAGGTTGGCTGCATCCATGGAACCTTCGGTCTTGCCGGCGCCGACCAGGTTATGAATTTCATCAATAAACAGAATGATCTGACCCTGAGACTGTTTGACTTCATCCAGAATGGCTTTCAGTCGTTCCTCAAATTCGCCGCGGTATTTCGCGCCGGCGATCAGAGATCCCATATCCAGTTCGATCAGTTTCTTGTCTTTCAGAGATTCTGGAACATCATCCTTGAAAATACGCCATGCGAGTCCTTCAACAACAGCCGTTTTACCAACGCCTGGTTCACCAATCAGAACCGGGTTGTTTTTGGTTTTACGTGAAAGGATCTGCATCATCCGGCGGATCTCATCATCACGTCCAATGATTGGATCAATTTTGCCTTCGCGTACTTCAGCGACCAGGTCGCGTCCATATTTTTTCAGGGCTTCAAGGTTTTCTTCAGAATTCGGGGTATCCATTTTACGTCCTCCGCGGCGTTCCAGTTCAGCCTGGTAGCACTGCTGCTCGGTCAGGTTGAAAATCTGAACCAGCTTGCGGGAGATATACGACTTGTTGAACATCAGAGCAATCCAGAGCGTAGCCGTACTGAGGTAGGTCTCTTCGTGTTCCGCTGCCCATTTGGACGCGGTCTCGATGGACTTCTGAACTTCATTGCTCAGGTTGATGTTTGCGGAGCTGGATTTAACGATATTCTTTTCTTCTTCACGGATTACGGAAAGAGCAGTCTGCGGATTCACATTCAGCCGATCAAACAGGCCTTTGAGAGTACCGTCTTTGAACATCGCCTCGAGAACATCAATCGTATCCACGCTGGCATGAGATTTTGCTTTCGCATCATTCATGGCTTCAACCAGGATCTTCTGAAGATTCTCGGACATCTTATCAAATTCCATACTTTCCCTCCTTGTCTATCTAACATCCTCATTATAGGCGCAGGACTTCATTCCCATTTCGAGGATGCCTAAAACATTTATCACTCCGCAATGCAGACCGCCTAAGCCCGTCCTGTACACTGAAACGCTTCCTCTAGCTCGTCAGTTTCAGCATTGTGTACAGGCCTGGCATCGTTTAAAAGCACATTGACCGTATTTCTATTCGGGCAAAGCCTCATAACCTCTTCTTTTTAAAGACTACAGTGATCTTAGCGAGTTCTGCTCGATCCGATGGAAGCCCATTCCCCCAGAAGTAATGCCTTCAAGCCCGGTTTCTTTTTTTTCTGGACGTATTTGGCTTAGATAAACCGCTGACCAGAATTCAATTTTAGTCCCGGCTGCGAATGTTTTCTTTTTGTTCAGACTGCGCTTTCCAGAGATGATCCTGCACGTCATTCGCTCTTCCATTAAAATTTAAATTCCATAATATTTCACAGTCTGGAGAATAGACATGCCCATTTCCGACAACAAAACAATCATTCGACTCGATTCCCAATTTTTCCCGGACGCTCAGTTTCGAAAAGCCGTCTGCAAGCAGTGCAAGCTGAAGGAAGGCGATGTTCTGAATCTCGATATTCTTTCCCGGATCGAAAACCTCGACCTCTCCTCCCTTTTTATTGACAGTCTGGAAGGCATTGAACATTTCCGCTATCTCAAAAAGCTCGACGTCAGCCTCAATTTTTTGAAAGCGCTCGATATTTCCAGCCTCGTTTATCTGGAAAATCTCAACTGCGATGGCAATTACCTCACCGAGCTCACCCTCGGTTCACATGAACACCTGCGCAAGCTTTCCTGCCGGGAAAACCGGTTAACCTCTCTGAACTTAAGTGAAGTGCCGGCGCTCACGTCTTTATCGTGTCAGGAAAACCGCCTGCGCGGACTGGATCTGCGTGCCTGCCCCAACATTGAAAAAGTCCGCGTGTACGCCAATCCGCTGCGTCAGCTTTTCGTCGATGGATGCTCCCGTCTGCGCAAGCTCGACTGCCGCTGCGGCCGTCTGCAGTCTCTCGTATTCAAATCCAGCCCCGCATTAAAAGAACTCTTCTGCTCCGAAAACCTTCTGACGGAACTCGATGTAAAAAGCTGTCTGAATCTGCAGGTTCTCGACTGCTCCAGCAACCTTCTTTCTTCTCTGGATCCAGGCAACCTCGAAAACCTTACCGAATTCAACTGTTCCGATAATCAGCTCAAGGAGCTGACCGTTTACCCATGGCAGGATCTCATCGATTTTGACTGCTCGAACAACCAGCTTCATGAACTGGAAATTGTTACCTTTGAAGAACTCGAAAAAATCGACTGCTCCAGCAACGATCTCGAAAAGCTGACCGTAAACGACTGTCCCTGGCTCATGTACCTCAAATGCCAGCACAATCATCTGAAGACGCTGAACATTCTCGACTGCCCGGATCTCGCCCATCTCAACTGCTCCGATAACCAGATTACGCAGCTGAACATTAACGACTGCATTTCTCTGGTCAGTCTCAACGCCTCCAGAAACGACCTTAAGGAAATTGATCTGCGGGAGTGCGAACAGCTTTCCCACGTCAACGCCGATCATAACGTCCGCGTTTACGCGAAAGACATTCCGTTAAACAGCTGAAGATCGTTTCATTCTTTCCATAAATCTATAAATCCGCTGCGGGGATCATTTATTCGATGATCCCCGTTTTTCTCTGCTTCTGAAAAGGGCGGACTTTCTTCTTCTGCTCAGTTTTTCAACGATTTTGACGAAAGACGATAGACGAAAGACGATATAAGAAAAGCGAGGCAACTTACTTAGAAGATCCTCGCAGTTTTTTTATGAATTCTCGCTTTTTAGAGCGGGCTTCTATCTGGTTTTGCTTAATAATCGGATCAGCCGAGATTTTCCTCTTCGTCATCGCTGGATTGGTCATCATCCAGAACTTCCATGCGGGCATAGGTGACGATCCATTCATCTCTGGCTGCCACGGATTCGGACTTGGTCAGAGGCGAATACAGCATCTGATCGAAGACGCTTTTCGGAGCGCAGATATTCTGGGCGCCGGCCTGAATGGCCATATGGAACTGACTGGAATCGGAAACGACGACCAGAACGCGATCAGGATCATAGTCTTCGTTGGGCGAATAGGCACCAGCCGTATTGAGGACGTCTTCAACGAGGCCTTCAATTGGTGCAAAGCGGGAAATCTTTTCAAGATCCAGAATGGTCAGCCACGCCTGGTTATGCATGGAGGCCATCGCCTGTTCGAGGGTAAAGATTCGGCCGCAGGCTGTCGGAATATGAAGCGTATGCGCGGCTTTGAGGGTCATGTAGCCCTGGGAATCCGCAGTGACCACGGGAATCAGACGCGGTGAGAATGCCTGCAGGTGTCTTCCCTCTTCAAGAATGCTGCGGAAGCTGGGAGCGATTGAATAGAGCAGGATATTCTGGCTTTCGCTCATGACTTCAAGAAGCGAATTCAGCGTCTCCTTGACGTTTTTATTCGATCTTGAAAAATCCATGGGTTCGGTATAGACACCGCTCAGGGTAATCGCCTGATTGACTTCGAGAAATTCAGCGGGATCGATGGTCTGCAGGTAATACTTCACTAGAATGCCTTCTTTCCTTTGGTGTAGGTCATGACTACGTCGTAGTTCGGATCGAGAACGACGAGGTCAGCGTCCTTTCCGGCCTGGATGGAGCCTTTGCGATCGTTGACGCCAAGCAGAGTAGCCGGGTTGATCGTTACGGAGTTGATGGCGGAAAGCCATGGAACCCCGGCTTCTTCAAGAACTTTCAGACCTTTGTTTACGTTCAGTGTGGAACCGGCAAGTCCGCCTGTGGATGTCAGGTGAGCGGATCCGTCCGGCATCAGTTCGATTTCGTTTCCGCCAAAGAGAACCTTAGTTCCAGTCGGCAGAGATTTAACCATCAGGGAGTCAGTAACCATGATGGCGAAGTTTGGACCTTTGGCTTTGTAGAAGTCGAAGATCGCTTCTTTTGTGGAATGGTTTCCGTCACAGATCAGTTCGCCGTATACGTCACTGAAGCGGAACGCTGCACCGACCAGTCCTGGTTCTCTGTGATGGAATTTGGTCATGCCGTTGTAGACATGCGTCATGGACATCGCGCCGTTGGCTACGCCAAGCAGTGCCTGTTCATAGGTGGCTCCGGAGTGACCCTGGCTGACTACAATGCCGTGATCCACGCAGAAGTGAGTCAGTTCATAGTCGCAGTCATGTTCGGTGGCCATGGTGATCAGCTTGATCAGATGATCGGAAGCTTCGTAGTAGCGCTTGAACTGTTCTACGTCCGGTTTTACGCAGTATTGTTCCGGCTGAGCGCCCTTATACACCTGATCAAGGTACGGACCTTCGAAATGGATACCGAGAATTTCAGCGCCTTCGTAGCCTTCGCGTACGACTTTGGCGACGTTCTTAACCGCAGCCGTCAGAACTTCTTCAGACTGGGTGATGGTTGTCGGCAGGATGCCGGTAACGCCTTCGCGAACGATGTTCTTCATCCAGTTGCGCAGGCCTTCTTCCGTAGCGTCATTGGTGTCCCATCCATAGGCGCCATGGGTATGCTGATCGATGAAGCCAGGAACGATGCGCAGATCGCCATAGTCTTCGTCAACAGGCAGGGTTTCGTAAGGGAGAATCGCTTCAATCTTTTCGCCATTCGTCTTGATCTGGCATGGCATGAAAGTATCAACGACCCATACTCTACGGCTTTGAATAATCATAAAATGTTTCCTCCGTGATCCAGTTCTGCTGGATCCTTGTATGGGTCAAAAGGCAGTCGTCCGGCTGCCCTTTGACAATGATCACCATTTATTTTATCCAGTTTCTGCCCTTGTAAATGTTAATAATTACAAATTTGTCAAAAACGATAAACAAGCATTTGATTCGCTACAGCTTTCAAAAACAGGATTATTCCATTAACCGGCGTTCGTAATTTCCAAGGGCTGCCTTGGTCCGGTTGAGCAGAAGGAAAGCTTTCGGATCGTATTCCTGAATCAGCTTTTTCATGTAACGGACTTCGTAGCGGTTCATGACGCAGAGAAGAATTTCCTTGTCGTCGCCGGTATAGGCGCCGTTGCCTTTCCACCAGGTTACGCCGCGGTGGATTCGATCGAGAATAACGTGTTTCAGTTCGGGGTTCGAGGTAATGATCATAGCTGTCATCGAAATGTTCTGCAGGTGTACCTGGTCGCTGACAAAGTACATGATGACGATGAACAGCGTGGAATACAGAGCGTTTTCCAGACCGTAGATCGAAATGGCGAACAGTTCAACGAACGCGTTAACGATGTAGGAAATCTTGCCGACGGAGAATCCGGGTTTGGTTACCGAGAAATAGACGCCGAGAATATCCAGACCGCCTGCGCTGCCCGCAGACTGCAGGCAAAGACCGATGCCAAGACCGCCAAGGATCGCACCAAAGATAACGTTGGTGAGCGGATCCGCGAAGATCGGGGTTGTTGGAACGCTTAAGAAAGAAAGCAGAGTCGACTGAATCAGAATGGAAAGAATCGTTTTGAAAAGGAAGCTCTTGCTTAAGGCTTTCCAGGCCAGGATGAACAGCGGGATGTTCATCAGGGTGTTAAAAAGACCGGACAGCTTTACGGAACCGCAGATCATCTGCGAAGCGATCTGGGCGATACCGATCAGGCCGCCCGTATTGAATTTCCAGGGGGAAATAAAGACGTTGACGCCAATTGGAAAAAGAATGCTGCCGACGATCAGCAGAAAATACTGATACGCTTTGTGCTTTGTAAATATCTTTTTCTTTTTGGGTTCAAGATGTTTTGCATCTTTTGGCATAACAGGATCGGACTGCAGCGTGCCGTTTTGGTTGGGGGATGAATTCACGTTGGTATACCTCTGTTTCTTTTCTTATCGACAGAATTTTTCTTGTTTGTTACCAGACCAAGACCGTCTCCTGTCTCTGACGGTTTTTCGTTTCGATTTTTGGGGCGTTCTGGGAACCCATCGTCTGTGCATGGATGAAATCCTCAGAACTGCACAAAACCAAAACGAAGGCAGGAATCATAAATTCCTTGTTCAGTTAAGCAACTCATCTTATTTAATAAGTATTTAAATCTTAAGTCAGGGTTTTGGCTCTTTCAAACGGGCTGACCCTCTAACCGCGCCGCTCGTTTTCTGACCAAAAAGGCGATGTCTTTGGGGGAAAGGACTAGTCGTTCAAACATTGGACGCGTTTTCGTCCGTCTGTATTTTGCAATGGAAAAGCCTGTATTCTGACGTGCTTTTGGAAGCGAACCAGCTCAGCTTCGGGCTTTTTTGTACTCTCCTCTTCCTTCGGTTTTTTGAGAAAGCCTTCCATATTCGAATGGCTTGCTCAGAAAAGAAGAAAAAGATCGTTCTGAATTTCCGCCTTCTGACGTCCGTTCACTCACTGCAAC